>CALGLY010000101.1 GCA_937959095.1 uncultured Saprospiraceae bacterium | reverse complement strand
TATTTTCGAGGGTAAGGGTAAATGTGCCACGTTGCCATTGCCCAATAGTAGGATTATTGGTTTGAAGGGAAAGTTCTAAATCGATAAATTGTGCATCATCTTCGTCTCCTGTGATAATGACAGGCACGATGTTATAATTATTAGATTCATTGGTTTCTTCTATATCTGCATTTGCATCTATAACAGCGATCAAGTTATAATTACCAGTCATCACAGTTGTTGGAATATTCACAGCTGCTGTAGTACGAAATGATCCAATGCCGAGATTTCCTGTCGGAATAGTTCCTATTACAATATCTTCCTCATCCCATTCTTCATCTTCGGAAAGGACAAAAGCTATTTCAAAATCTCCTTGTACATTGGTTCTGCCAATATTAGCAATATCCAAGCCGAAGCGACTCACTTCACCTGCTGGAAACTGCAGAGGTGATTCGATGTTTTGCAGGGTCAAGTCAGGTAAATTTGAACCAGAGTTGAACACGACGGTATCATCTTCGGTTTCATCAGGATTGTCAGGGCTAGAGTCTATATCCACTTGGTCGGCGGCTACTATGCTGGCTTTTATATTTAAATTAGGGACTTTGGCTAGTATTCTTACAGAGATTTGTACTTCTTTCCCTATTGGAATATGAAGATTTGACCAAGTATTATCCATAAAAGTACTGCCGTACAGATATTGACCTATTATCTCCGCATCGGCTTCTAAGAAATCTAATTGTAAGGCTACACCTGTAGCATCTATAGAGCCAGTATTTTTAAGATAGAATTTAAAGTATTCTTCCTCTCCTTCTGAGATAGAAGGTGGAGGATTTGGTAAAGAAAGTTCTAAGTCAATGAATTCGCTATAGGCATCGCTTTTACGGAATAGGATTGGTGGAGCTTGGTTATTTTCTAAATTTTCATCTATCAAATGCCCTCCTATTACTTTTAAGCCCGAAAGTGTGAATTCCTCTGCTAATTCAGGGGGAGAAGGATAATGATACTCCTTTGAAATATAGTAAATTACATTTATTGTAGCGCGTTCCCCTACTCCTAAGGTAGGAATTTGCCAGTAGCGAATTTCTGATGCTCTCAAAAAGTAACTATTTGACCAATTTGTCTCCTTAAGTATATTGGCGTTACTTGGTGCTTCTAGGTAGACTACTTGCAAATTATGTGCAGTTTCTAATCCATTATTTGTTACGCTTATTTCGTAGGCAATGCGGCCGGTTTCCCCATAGATACTATCTGAATGCGTTACTTCTAAGGCAAGATCACTACGATGCTTTTTGCAAAAAACATCTATTGGATATGATATTTCTGCGTTATCTTGATTGTAAAATCCAAATCCAATAATTCTATCTTCAAGAGAACCTTCCCCGTAAGAAATATATACACCCGTCGGATAAATTTCATGCCGATAGAGATAGGTCAAGTTAAATGTCCTTGTTTCACCAGCAGGAATGGATTCTATCATAGCCTCACTTATCTTTACCTCTGTCCAAGTACGATTACCTGGTACTTCCCGAAATAAGCCAAGTGGGCGTGGGACAGAATTAAAATTCGAGTTATTTCGGATCGTTATTTCAAAATCAATTTCCTGATAAGGTTTTGGAAATGTAGAAGGGCAGGAGACATCCAAAATTTCTAATTCTTCGGAGATGCGTTCCCCTTCTATAAGTACAGGTAGAGTGAAAACGTTATTGGTTTCATCTCTTTCTTCTATCCGATTCCAGTGATCTATAGTAACGACTAAATTTTGAAATCCTATCTTAGCACGCTCAGGTATGGTCATTTCAAAACGCTGGGTATATTCTCCTACGTTAAGTGAATCGATGTAGATTGCTTTATTCAGCGAACTATATCCTGTCCATGGTGCATTCTCTGCTCCATCTGTATCTAAGTGAAACCGAAGAACAAATTCATCTGTTATATCCATCTCTCCTATATTCGCAAATTCTACACGGAAGGTATTTACTGCGCCGAGGCGAATAATAGAAGGCGCTACGACCTTTCGGATCAGTAAATCGGGTAATTGTTCTTGGCTAGTAGTGCCGCTATTGCTTGAGGGAGCAGCAAGTCCTGTATTTGCTATTAGACATAAGGCAAAAACCAAAACGCTGAATATAAGTATTCGTTTCATGTGAGAGTGTGTGTAGTTATAAATTGGTAAAAGGACTAGAAAAAAGGGAAACTTCAAGAACAGTGCTGTTTCTTCAAATTTCCCTTTTACTATTATAAAGTAAGTATCGAATTAAATTTTACATAAAAAAAACAATATTTATTATGTCACAAGTATACTTTTTTTAATCCATTTTTACAAATCGTATAACTTGTTTATTTTCTTGCGGAAGTTCCAAATAGTATGTCCCATTCGCTAATTTTTCTACTTGGATTGTACCATTATTTAGTTGCCCCGTTTCTACCTGCTGTCCATAAATATTGTAGATATGAAAAAGTGCGGATGCTTCATAAGTACCTTGCACATACAATACCTCACTAGTAGGGTTCGGGTAGATGCTTACATGTTTACTAGGCGTATTAGTAGGTAGCTGGATAGCTGCATTTTCAGTATTAATAGCAATTACTGCTTCGTCATCTTCATTAGGAGTACAAGTAGAATTATCGAAATAACTAGGAGAAGAATCCACGTCGTTGCCTTCATACGCATTGGCAGCCGCAAAAACTCGTACTGGTATATTGGAGACACTATATAGATTGAGTGCTAAAGTCGCCGACTGTCCTGCTGTGAGTACTGGAATGTCCCAAAGCTGAAGCAGGCTAGTATATGTACCTAATGTGGCTTGATAACTTGTATTGGCATATACGATGCCTCCTTCTTTATAGAATAAGTTGCGCGAATCCGTAGAACTACATAAACCTAAATGCACTCTAATATTACTGGCTGCTTCTGTACCTCGATTGTGAATAGTGACAGTAATAGGCAATGCTTTCCATTGCCCCACATTCGGGTTGGGTGTACTTATTTCTACTTCTATATCTACTCCATCGTTACTCTCTGTATCACCAACGACTAAGGCTTGCGATAGCACATTATTTCCTTCATTCAATTCTTGAATATTATCCTCCACATCCACTACAGTGATGAAAAAATAATCGCCTGTTGGCAGATGCGATGGAATATTCACCAAGCCACCTGCTGGATGATTCCCTATGCCCAAATAACCCGTTTGGATATTTCCAATCAAGCGGTCGCTTGCATCCCAAGTAGCATCTTCAGAAAGATAGAAGCCTACCATTATTTCGCCTGCTGCATTGGTTAGTCCTATATTATCAATACTCAAGTCGAAGCGTACATTTTCGCCTTGTGGCATTTGGTTGGGTGCGGTGCTGTTGCTTAGGGTGAGATCGGGTAGGGGAGTGCTATCGTCATTGCAAGCTTGTTCTATTTCTGGAATACTATTGCAGTCTGTCGCATTGCGTATAACTGTCGAACTTGGATTGAAATTTCCAGTATTCAAGGGTTCACAGATAAGTCCAACATCGCAGACCGATAAATTGGTATTACCTACTACCCTAAAAGAAGGCTCTCCGAAATTGAAACGTGCATTATCTAAGGCATCTATGCGCTCTAGAGCAGTATTATGCAGTATTTCCAGACCGAATCCTAAGACACGCATCGCCTCTAAACCATCGAAAGAGGTAATAGCAGGATTATTGCGGACGATCAAGATTTCTATTCTTTCTAGTGCATCTAAGCCTTCAAAATTTTGCATAACTGGGGTGTTTTGAACAATAAGTCGTCTTAGGGATTTAAGGCTACTTAGTCCTTCTAAAGAGCTTATGCTAACATTATTAATCGATAAATCACTGACGAATTCCACTGTAGAAAGACCTAG
>CALGLY010000100.1 GCA_937959095.1 uncultured Saprospiraceae bacterium | reverse complement strand
GTAGTGTTGTGTTTGCTTTTTCTTCGACTTTGTCACAGGATTTGTCGGAGAATCAATAAATTATTACTGAAATGAAGCATCTTTATTTTACCTTTTGTTTTTTATTGATAGGCACTTTATTAGCATGTCAAACAGACCCAGCACCATCAGAATCAACAACAATTGACCCAACACCTACTGCTCAAGAAGTAAGTCCAGTCGCTACGCCTGTAACAGCAGCGCCTACGACTTCAGATACTGCTCCTCTTACTACGAGTACTCCATCTAAAACGACTACGAATGAGGAAAATACGGCTACAGAAGAAGCAGAACCATATGATCCAGATCGAGATGTAACAGTAGGAACGATCAAAAATGCTTGCCAATTGATTTCAGAAGAAGAAATGCGTCGCTTAGTACCGGGTTTTGCGAATGCAAAAGAAATACAAATGAATCCTCGAAACTCACCAGATAATCATGCAAGTGCTTGTGAGTGTAGAGCAGTGGGGGAGAATAAGGCAGTGGTGATAGGTTATCGTAAAAACCCGACGAACTTACAATACATTGATGAAATTATCGCGAAAGGAGAAGAGCGGGAGTATGCGCCGAATATTCCTCCTTATGAACCCGTAAGTGGGCTAGGGCAGAAAGCAGCTTTCAATACGAAACATGGTTACATGAAATGGGTTGGTGATAATGGGGTATTGGTGTATATTTATGTCTTTCCAACTACCGTAAAGACGGTGGACTTATACAAGCAAGTATTGTATAAATGGGCGCAAACTATTGATACGCGTTTTAATGCAAAATAATTTTTTACAATTCCTGTAGAGGCAATTCATCAATTGTCTCTACAGGAATTGTCAATACCATAAATTACACATGATACGTTTTTGTACATTAGCCTTCTTATTTGTTTTTATGATCGCCTGCGGAGAAGAGAATAAAGAGCAGCAAGAATCAATAAATCCAATTCTTCCTCAAGAAACAGTGACCGATTCTTATACCGACTTAAGCGTAGGTGCAATAAAGAATGCTTGTGATTTGCTTACAGAAGTAGATGTTCGCACGCTGCCAGGCTTTGCAGAGGTAGAAGATTTATATAAAAAAACACGCAATTCGCCTGATAAGCATACGAGTGTGTGCGAGTTCTTAGCGAAGAGTCAAGGATTAGTCTTTGTATTGAGTTATCACAAAAGTGCAGGTAATTCACAATTGATAGACGAATTTGTAACAAAAGGTTATAAACGGGTAGAAGGAATTGGGCAGAAAGCAGCTTTTGATAGAAAGAAAGGCTACTTAAAATGGGTAGGAGAGAATGGTGTAATGGTGACGGCTTATATTTTTCCGACCAAGCCACAGACCGTAGATGCTTACTATGAAGCCTTGTCTGCTTTAGCAAAGACTATTGATAAACGCTTTCATAATTCCTAAATCTATGCGCTGCTTATTTTTGCTTTTATTGCCTATGTCGCTGTTTGCACAATCCAATGTGCTACAAAAAATGCTAGAAAAACATCCTGAACACTTCCAATCCATTATAGAAAATCAAGAAAAATATCAAGCACAAATTATCTATACTCAGATAGATAGAGATGAAAAAAATCAGCCCAACTTCACCACTTATGAAGTAGGCGTAGATGAATCGCGCTATTATTATCCTGCAAGTACTGTAAAGATGCCGACGGCTTTTTTAGCCTTAGAAAAGTTGAATGAATTACAAATTGTAGGCTTAGACAAGCATACACCTATGCGAAATGGCGCAGGCAAAAGTCCCCAAACTACCGCCGATACCGACCTGACTGCTGAAAATTTACTACCTAGCATAGCGCATTATATCAAGAAGATTTTTATAGTAAGTGATAATGATGCGTACAATCGCCTATATGAGTTTTTAGGACAAGCGGATTTGAATGCGGCTTTGCAAGCGAAAGGATTTGAGCGGAGTCGCATTATTCATCGCCTCTCCGTTTCGGGTTATGATGTGGAAGGAAATCGTTATACGAATCCAGTGAGTTTTTATGAGGATAATGCGCTCCTATATCACCAAGGAGAAGTGTATAGTGCGGATGACCGTCAATGGAATTTGAAAGATGCCGTGCGTGGAAAAGCAAGGATGACCAATGAGGGCGAAAATATAAAAGAGCCGTTCGATTTTCGTGCTAAAAATTTCATTGCGTTATCTGACTTACATGACATATTGAAAAGTGTGCTTTTTCCTGAAAGTGTGTCGCCTAAAGAGCGATTCAATTTGAGTGCTTCAGATTATGCCTTTTTGTATAAAGCTATGTCTACCCTCCCGAAGGAAAGTACCTATCCGAACTATAGCGGCAAAGAAGATAGCTATGTGAAATTCTATATCTATGGCGACACCAAGGACACGATTCCTGACCATATTCGTATCTTTAATAAGGTAGGTTGGGCGTATGGTTTTCTCACGGATGTTTCCTACATTATAGATACCAAAAATAATATTGAATTCATGGTAGCCGCCAGCATTCATGTCAATGAAAATGAGACCTACAATGATGGCGAATATGAATATGAGACGATCGGTTTGCCCTTCTTTGGCAATCTAGGACGTATGCTTTATGCACACGAACTTCAGCGCAAAAGGAAACACAAACCCGATTTTGGTCGTTTTGTAAAATAGACTATACTAATATTTTAAACCATACCCGATCGCGGAGCAGGCGGGTATGGTTTTTACTAAATTTACGTACTAGCAAATTATGAGAATACAAGTTATAATCATCCTACTCGCACTCAGCACCCAACTAACTGCCCAAAAATACAGCAATGAATTTTTATCTATAGGCGTGAGCGCACGAGCGCAAGCAATGGGCAATTCCGTAGTCGCCAGCACCAATGATGTGACAGCAGGCTATTGGAATCCTGCCGGACTAGCCTTTGTCGGCAAAAATACAGGCTTGCAACTAGGCGCAATGCACGCAGAGTGGTTTGCAGGAGTCGGTAAGTTTGACTATGTAGGTATGACGATTCCTTTTGCCAATGGCAAGAGTCGAGTAGGTTTATCTTTTATTCGTTTTGGTATTGATAATATTCCTAATACGCTCTCGCTCTATGAAGACGATGGTACGATAAACTATGATAATATCACCGAATTCTCGGCAGCGGATTATGCATTTATAGTAAGCTATGGAAAGGAAGTTAAAACCAATAATGATGGAAAATTAGCAATAGGCGGCAATGTCAAAATCATTCGTCGCTTGATTGGTACATTTGCCGATAGTTGGGGTTTTGGACTCGATTTATCAGCGCAATACAAACTGAAAAACTGGCGTATGGGCTTACTCGCCCGCGATGTGACAACGACCTTCAATGCGTGGAATTTCCAATTTACCAATAATGAAAAAGAAACCCTACGCCTCACAGGTAATGATGTTCCGATCAGTTCTACCGAAATCACGCGCCCCCAAATGATTTTTGGGCTGGGCTATCAATTCAAATTTGGAGATATAAAAGTAATGCCAGAATTCAATGCCGTAGCAACTACCGATGGGAAACGGAATACTCTTATTTCTGGCGATCCGATCAGTATTGATCCTTCGATGGGCTTGGAAGTCCAGTACAATGATTTTCTTGCGTTACGTGCTGGCGTGAATCAGTTCCAGCAATTGAGTGATTTGGATAGGAGTGATTATTGGACAGCGCGTCCAAGCATAGGCGTTGGCTTGAAGCTTTCAAACTTAGTGATTGATTATGCCTTCACAGATATAGGCGACAACCGAAATACCTATTCGCATATCGTGTCGCTGGTTTTTGATTTGAAACCGAAAAGCGATAAAGAGGAAGAGTAAAGGGGGAATTGATAATGGAGAATTGATAATGTATTTCAATTCTCCATTATTATTTATAGTACGTTTTCCAATTCCTCGATGCCTTGCTTAATCAAGAGGTCATTCGTTTGTGCGGATTTGGCTGCTGCGAGATGTTGTTTGGCTTGTTCCTTATCTTGTTTTTTGTAATGAATATGCGCTAAATTAAGATTTGCCAAAGCCGTGTCCGTAGCCGTGCGAAGCCCAAGTTCAAGTGCATCTTCTAGGTCTTCTTGAGCGTCTTCTAATTCTTCTTGTTTCAATGCAATAATACCTCTGCATAGATAATAATAGGCTC
>CALGLY010000099.1 GCA_937959095.1 uncultured Saprospiraceae bacterium | reverse complement strand
ATCCACTATATCACCATCGGCTTGGAGTAAAGCAGGGCGTGTGGCGAGTATGGAGGTATTATCCGTTGCATCGCGTAATTCTACGCTTACCCAATCTACAATGGCTGCTGTGCCTGTATTGGAAGTGGCACTACTGAGCATGGTGTAGCCACTTACAGTCGTTGGCACTAAATTATTACTACTCAAGTCATCTGCCATTGCGCCATCGGCGGTGCTATATGGTCCTTGTAGAAAGACTTTTATCGCCAATTCCACACATGCTATGGCACTTCCAAAAGTGATGGTCGTACTACTTTCGCAAGCGGCAGTGCCACCATCGAAATTGACTGTAATCACTTCGCCCTCACTTGGGGTGTAGCTTGTTGGATCAGTGATACTTAGGCTTGCTTTTTGATAAAAATCACCGATGGAAATTGGATTGGCATTGACAGGAAGGTAAGCCTCTGCATAGGAAGAAGTATTGACTGCTATAACTTGCCCTTCACTAGTATCTGTAAGATAAAGCAAAGAACCATCTTCATTAGTTGTAATCCCCCTTAAGTTGTTGAAAACGCCTGCTTGTATCGTAATATTCGTTACACTATAACCATTAGCAGGTTCTACAAGACTAACAAGCCCTGAACCACTTGGTCCATGACTTGAATAGACCTTTCCATTGGGACTGACTACCAAATCTTCCACTTGTCCAGCTATACTGGCAGAAGTGCTGACTACATTGGTACCGAGATTAATGACATTGAAATTATTCGCATTGAAATTGGCACAAGCCACATACGCCAAGGTGCTAGCCGAATTGAAACCAATCGCTCTTGGATTATTTGCAACACTAATGGTCGCACTAACCGTATTCGTTGAAGCATTTATCACACTCACCGTCCCATCTCCTTGATTTGCCACTAAGACTTTAGCGTTATCAGGGCTGACACTTACTTCAATCGGATCAGTACCGACACTAATGGCTGAACCGATGACGCTATTGGTCAAGGCATTAATGACTGTTACTGTGCCATCTCCACGATTGGCGGTATAGACTCTAGAACCATCAGGACTTAGGGTTAAGCGATTTGGATTGTTCCCTACATTGATAGTCGCTTCTACGGTATTGCTGATAGCATCTATTACACTCACCGTATTATCACTAATATTGGTGACATAAACTTTTAGTCCATCGGGACTTACAGCTACGCCCCAAGGAAAGTCTCCTACACTAATTGAAGTGAGGACACTATTATCATTGAGATTGATAACACTCACTACATCATTCGAGCCATCGGGAACATATAATCGTTCGGCGAGGACGCTATAATCGAATGTACCTGAAGCGGTCGTAATATCATCTTCGAGCCTAGTTAAATCAAAGCTGCTATCGGCACAAAAATCAGGGGTGAGCGCAGGTAGGCTTAAATTGCTGCTCTCTATGGCTACTTGCACCGTTACAGGCGGGAAGTCAGTATTACTAACCTCAAGTGGTACAAAAACCGTCCCAATATCTGCGCAGTCGAACATACTATATTCCATTGGAATACTGTAGCCTGCAATGATTTGGGCATTGGTATAGCAGTTGTCACTTACAGTAAAGATAAGGTCGGATGCCTCAAAATCTACTGTACCCGTAGCATCTAGCGTGAGCGTTACATTAGCTGTCGAAGCAGTGATAGGAATATTATCTATGATGGTAACTTGGACGCTTAGGTCAGGATAGATGGCACTGTTTATAGTTTTGGTCAGTGTAATGTTTTGTACGCCCACATCATCGCAATCGAAACTGAGGTTCGTATCATAATTCGCAAGCAGTTCCGCACTAGTGCGGCATAGCGGCGAGATGTCTAGCACAAAATCACTCTGACTCAGACTTACTGCTCCATTGACATCCAAATAGGCTGTTATAGGAAATACACTAATCTCATTAAAGTCTATAATAGTAACTACGACATCACAAGTAGAGGAATTACCTACGAGGTCAGTAGCGACTATTGTAAGCGTATTTGCGCCCAAATCGTCACAATCAAACGCACGGCTCGTGCCATAGCCTTGTATCTCAAGGGTCGCTACTTCGCAATTGTCCGTTGCAGTAGCAAGACCTTCCACTTGCACTTCTGGAGTACCGTTTATTAAATTAAATGAAAGACTAGAAATAAGACAATTTACCACGGGACTCTCTCCATCTACACCGAATACTTCGTTTACTATAATTTCATCCACCAAATCGCCATTGAAATAAGCCTCGAAGGTATAATCTGTTCCGCTACTTAAGCCCTCAAACAAACCTGTGGTATTGGTTTCGCCAGTATCTACACGCTTGTAGAGTACGCCAAGGCATCCCGTATAAGATTCTGTAGCGAGTTGGATACTGTATGGCGTATTTGTGCAAAAACCATCATCTACTACCGTATAACCCGTAAAGTTGGCATCACAGAAAAAGTAATAATCTACATAACCTCGTTCGGTAAATTGCGTTACGCCTCCTGCTGTTTTTGTACCATCGCTGATATAATCAGGATGCAAGTAACTGCCGCCTGCGCCGCCTCTACTACTATAGCCACCACCACCACCACCAGAATAGCCACCACCTGCTCCACTAGATAAAAAAGAAGTTGTTATTTCTGTATCAGCACCACCACCACCACCAAGACCATAGCCTCCACTGGCTAAATTTTCAGATTCTCCCCCGATGCCACCATCTGGCAAACCAGGACGTCCACCTTTACCATTCGCCCCACTAAGAAAGCCACCACCTTCTCCTCCCACGCCACTAGCTTCTCCCGCCAATCCATTTATACCTCCATTTGCAGCATTAAAACCAGTACCATCACCTCCACTTTCACCTGAACGCCCGCCTTGTCCATTATCTACATTTGAGGTTGACCGATAAGCCCCACTACCTCCCCCTGCAGCGGCTAAGAGCAACTGAAAAAAAGGACCATTTTTCAATATTATACCTGTACCGCCAGCACCACCACCAGCAACCTGTTCTCCAGCACCTGCAGTTGAATTTTCTCCCTCGTTGCCGATTATAAAACGTAAGATTCTGCCATAATTTAGTTCATCTGTTGCTGTACCAAGCTTTACTACCCCTTCTGCTATGGCTCCATCTCCTCCCCAAGAGGTTGTACCGCTTAATTCGGCGAAGCCACCATCTGCCCCTCTTAGCCTAAAATGAATGCGGTCATAAGGAGAAGTGGCAGGAATCTTAAAATCCTGTGGTGCACCAAAACGTACATCTCCACCTACAGCAGTTCCAAATATTCGGTGGGTTGCGCCATTATCGTTTAAGTCGGGTTGGGCATAAAGATTATAACTAAGGCTTAGTAGGACTAGGCTGCATAAAATTTTAATTAGCGTGCTTTGCATGATTTTTATTTTTACGTGAAAAAGTATAATTGCGCGAAAACGCCTTGCTCCGAGTACTAGGAGCAAGGCTACAAATTCACGCAAAAAAATTAAGTTTTTATTCAAAAGAAATAGGTGCTGCAGTCATGACCCCGAGGTGATTGCGGTGACGCACGACCACATAAGCAGAACTCGCGCTTAACCCTTCAAAAGTTACTGCCGAACTGCCATCCATATCCACTATGTCGCCATCGGCTTGTAGTAGGGCAGGACGTGTGGCAAGTATGGAGGTATTATCGCTGGCATCGCGTAATTCTATCGTTACCCAATCTACGATGACTTCGGTGCCTGTATTCATTTCCGCACTACTGAGCATGGTGTAACCATATAGGGTGCTTGGCAGTAGGTCGGAGGTGTTAAGGTCATCTGTCATTGTGCCATCGGTGCTGTTGTATGGGCCTTGTAGGAAGACTTTTATCGCCAACTCAATGCCGCCTACATAAACCAATGCTACTTCACCATCCACATCATAGTCTATTGACCATAAGGGAGGTAAGTTCACACTAAATTCACCTGTACGCGTACCTGTATAAGTAAGGAAAACGATGCGGTCACCGATAGTAGGCGTATAACTGATAGTTGGGCTTAGTGTGCCGCCTAAAGTCGCATTGCCTGTGATGGCAAATACATCATGTTCGGTATCAGGTGTTGTGCCTTCTACCTCTATTTCTAAGTTGGCATTGGATAAGTCAAAAGCTGCTAAGGTGGTCATCGTACCTGGGGAAAGTCCCGGTGCTATTGTACCTGTAGCTGAAAACAGATTAAATACTCGCCCTTCCACTTGCAGTGTGCCGCTGCCATTGTCCCAAGTGCCTGCATTGAAGAGTTCAGGGAAGTTGGCATTGCTTAGTTTTACGAGTCCCGATGTGTTGTTGAAGGTGCCACCATTGTTAATGGCATTTTTAGCAAAGCCACCAATACTACCGATATTAAATACTCCATCATTGAGGTTGTTGATAGTCCCCGTATTGTACAAACCTCTATCGGCATTATTGATAAATATTTCGCCCGCGTCATTGTTCAATACGCCACCTGCTAGATACAATCCATCGCCCGTAATAGGTAGATTGCTAGTATAGTATCCGAGAGATGTCGTTACATTAGCTGCAATATTAATCGTTCCTGAACAAGTAATACCATTGGCTGCCGTATTGCCTACATAAAGTCGCGGTGAACCATCAGCACCACTGTCATTGATGTTAAGTATTGCACCTGAAGCAATTGAAATACCATCCCCTCCAATGGAATTGGATACAAATGCACCAACAAATAAGCGTCCTGTAGAAGTGACCTCGGCATTAGTTCCATTGATAAGTAATCCGATGCTATTGGTTTCATAAATGTATAGAAAACCATTATTTACTAATTCCCCTTCGACTCTTACACCAATATTTGATGCACCACTTATGCCTAATGAATAGGTATACGCAATGGTAAGTAATGCGCCGCTTTCCACGACTAGCGATTTTATAGAGCCTGAACTATTTACGATAGGGTCAAAAGGAGTTGAACTTTGAATCGTTACATCGGTATCAGGACCAGGTGTGCCATTTGTCCAATTGCAGTATTCGCTCCAATTGCTGCTCTCTGTACCCACCCAAGTAGTTGCAGAAAAATTATTGGGTGCATTGAGCGTGACATTTACCTCACAGGATGCCGAATTTCCAGCGGTGTCAGTGGCATAGATAGTTTCTACACTTGTACCTACTAGACCACAATCATATGTCTTGGAAGTCGCTCCGCCCTCAAAGGTGAAAGTGAGTGGGCAGTTATCGCTACTCGCAGTGACTAAACTTGCTGCGGTGATGGTTTCATTAAGTGCTACGATGGTACTGCCAACGCAAGTAAGGGTAGGCGTGCTAGAATCGGTTATGCTAAGGCTTGCTGTACAATTGGTGCTATTTCCTGCTTCGTCTGTTACGGTAATCGTTATACTCTTTAGACCTATATCGCTACAATCATAGCTTCTAGAGCTTGCTCCATTAGAAAAGGTAAAGCTAAGTTGATTACTACAGTTATCAGTGCTGCCATCATCAAAAGCGGCTGCTGATACAGATTGAGGTGCGCCACCTGCTAAATCAATCGTCACCGCGCCACAGGATGCTACTGGTGCTTCGTTATCTAGGCTTGTTACACATTCAAATTGATAAGCGACATAGCCCTCATCAGTAGTACCTGATGCGCCACCCGCGGTAATTACCGAGTTCTGAGCAAATTCAGGGTGTGCATAGCTACCGCCGCCGCCGCCATTGTCAGCACCAGCACCACCACCGCCGCCTGAATAGCCGCCGCCGCCGCCGCCTGATTCAAAACCTTTTCCTCCTGGTCCAAAGCCAAATCCACCAGATATTGTTACATTACTTGCATAAGCACCATTAGGATATACATCGGGATTGTTGGCACCTGCTCCGCCGCCGCCCTTACTTCCATTGTTACCTCCATCTTCTCCATCTCCTCCATTTGTACCACCACTACCTGCAAGGTTTGAAGGTCCGCCACCATCTCCTCCATTGATAGTTGCTCGTCCGCCTTCTCCTTTTTGACTATCTATACAACCCCCAAATATATTACCTTGAAATGCACCACCTCCGCCACCAGCAACTGCAAGGATAATCCAATCGTCATCGCCCGTATCGCCAGGCATACGTGCTAGTACTGCTGAGCCACCGCCACCACCTGCTGCGGCAGAGGCACTGCCGCCTACATCTTCGCTTTTCCCATGCTTAGCTGCTACAAAACGTATGGTGGCACCTTCAGGAAGTTCTCCCATGCCATCTCCAATAGTTATCACAAAATCAACAAGAGCTCCATCTCCTCCTTCGGATGTGCAGTTCGCACCCGCTTTAGCTCTGCCACCGTCTCCTCCTCTAACTTGGAAAGTAATATATCCATATTCTGAATTGCTTGGTATCGTAAAATCTTCGAAAGTACCTTCGCTTTGCTCACCTGTATTAGGATTATAGCGTGTAATCAATGTACCGCTATCGTCTAAGTCAGTTTGTGCATGTAGGTTATACGTTATACTCATCAAGAGTAGTGCTAAAATTGCTTTAAAAGAATGCATATTTGTCATGATTGATTTTTTTACGTGAAATATTTGTTATAAAAGCAATTGGACATGATAGCTTCGATACGCACAAAGGAAGCCCTGCTCACTTGCATACAGCAAGCAAGGCCATCACTTATGGATAAGGCGTATCAAATTTGAATTTCCCGAGCGGCCATGCCCGATTCCAAGTGTTAAATACTCATATTATTACTTCACAAAACCCGATATGCTAAAACATGTCGGATTTTGGAACTTATAAGTATTAGCTATATGTGTTCAATAAGTGAATATTTGATAGCAGAAATTTCTGCTTGTGAAAATGCCCCAGAATGGGGGCTTGGAAAGTTTTTTGAATTAAGGGGGGTAGGTATAAGTTATGGAATGGTACGCTTTTCATGTTTGTTAATTTTTAATACGTGAATGTGTAATGTCTATTTGTTCAAGTGCTAAGAACGGTTACTTAAAAACTATGCTGCAAATATGAGGGAGATTGAAGGCGAATACCTAATTTTGAGCGTTACAAAAGCGTTACAAAAGCGTTACAAGGGGGTAATAAAAGCGTTACACAAGTATTTGTTTGTGATTTTGTGTTAATATTTGTGACATTATTTTTTTATCCAAAAAAATAAAAGACGGTCTGAAATGCTGATAAAAAACACAATCAGCTATTCAAATAGACTCGCATTAGTGATTTAAGTAGAACTATGTTTTTGTGTTTGTGTTTGAATTGCTATCACAGAAGATGCGGTTGAAAAAAAATAAGGTAATATCACTATGAAACGACATCTACTCAGGACTTTTCTTCTGTTTTTTGGCTTGTTATTTGCAGTATTTGCGTATGCAGATAATGATAAAACGCCCATACAAAAGCAAATAGATAGTTTCCTCAAGGTGCAGAAAAAAACTATAAGCGCGGCGGATACTTCTCAACTTTATGAGGCACTTCGACTAAGTATAAAGCATGATTATCCTTATGGTATAATGAAAGCCCATTCCTATTTAGGTGATTACTATATTAACTATGGCGATTATGTAAGTGCACTTGATTATTTACAACGCGCCATGGAACAATTCCCACGTTTAAAAGATAAAGAAATTGACAAAAATCTCTTAACTATAAATATTGGGAGATGCTATTTTGAAGCAGGACGCTTCGACGAGTCTAAAGTGTTATATGAAGATTTTTTGAAAGAAATAGAAATTCCCTTAGCATCTTCTACTATGGATGAGGAAATCCGAAAAACGATTTTACACCATAGAAATGCGGCTTGGTTGAATTTAGGAAGTACTTACATCAACTTAGGTCAGGAAGAAGAAGGATTGGCAATGCTAAAAAGTGCAAATGAAGCTACCACAACTGACTTATATGATACAGAAGATGGGTATATATACAACAAGAGTAATAGTCTTATTTCGCTGGGTTTTGCCTATCTTATGCGCAATGATGCCCAAAGTGCACAACCTTATCTAGAAGAATACCATGAGTATATAATAGCCCAAGACGAAAGCTATTCAGACCAAGCTAAGTCCTTTGGTAATCTCGCTTACTGTGCCTATTTGTTAGAGGATTTGAATGCTGCTTACAAATATTATGACCAAAGTCTGGAACTCTCCCAAAAGCATGGCTACCCGAATGTCACTTATGTTACCTATAAGGATTTATCAGATACCTATCTCGCAGATAACAAGCCGAAACTAGCCATCGAATACCTCAATAAACATTATGCTTTGAAGGATTCCATACAGGGATTAGTCGTACAAGAAGACCTGAATGCCCTCGAAGTAAAGTATGAAACCAAACTAAAAGAACAAGAAATTGTCCGCTTAGAACAACAAACTCAACTGGAACGCCAAAAGGGATTGCTCTATGCTGCGGGTTTGGCTTTGCTAGGAGTCCTTAGCCTTTTTGCTATCGGATATTTAATGTTGCAAAATAAGCGTAGAAAGGAAAAAGCAGCACAAGATGCCCAAATGCAAGCTTTGAAATTGGCAAATGCAGAACAAGAAATAGAATACAAAAAACAAGACATCACTCGTATGGCATTGGACATCAGTCAAAAACATGACTTTGCGGAGCAACTATTAGAAAAATTGGGTACTTTCAAAACCTACATACGAGCAGATGCTCAAAAAGAATGGCGTAGTTTTGAGCATAGCGTTCAGGAGCATGTACAAACCAATACGGAGCAACAGATTTTTCAGGAAAATATTGA
>CALGLY010000098.1 GCA_937959095.1 uncultured Saprospiraceae bacterium | reverse complement strand
ACTGGCGCATCTTTGGCGTATTGCAGCGCATCGCTTTAGCCTTTGGTGGCGCAGCTTTTTTAGCGTTATTACTAAAAAAGCAAATCCCTATACTTCTAGCTACCGTAGCTCTTTTACTTAGTTATTGGGGCATCCTTCTTGCTTTTGGAGATTTGACCTTAGAAGGTAATTTCGTGCGGCAACTCGACCTTTCTTCAGTAG
Organism: uncultured Saprospiraceae bacterium; assembly: GCA_937959095.1. Classification (GTDB taxonomy): domain Bacteria; phylum Bacteroidota; class Bacteroidia; order Chitinophagales; family Saprospiraceae; genus JAAUTG01. Next base: position 3,216 of record CALGLY010000098.1, on the reverse strand, counting down.
GAGACAATCACCTTTATCATGGCTATCGCAATGCGGCGGGCGAGCGTGTTGCTTTTGATCCAGAAGGCTTTTTTAGTACCATGCCTTCTATCGCTACGGTCTTGCTTGGCTACCTGACAGGACAAATGATAGGCACTAGCAAAGACTACAAGCAAGTCGTCCGAACGATGTTTATTTGGGCAATTCCGCTGATTGCACTCGCGTATCTTTGGCATCCATTTTTTCCTATCAATAAACCCATTTGGAGCAGTTCCTATGTGCTACTCACTGCGGGCTTAGGCTTGCTTGTGCTAGGAGTTAGCATTTATGTCATAGATATTATGGGGATCAAAAAATGGGCGTTCCCTTTTGCTGTTTTTGGCACCAATTCCCTCTTCGCCTATGTGCTGCATAGTGTCATAGCCAAGCTGCTTTATACCAATAGCACAACCATCGGGGAGGAATCTGTCACGCTTTATACTTGGGTGTATAAGTCCATTTTTCAGCCGATGCTTGGAAATTTTAATGGTTCTTTAGCCTTCGCGCTTTCTTTTGTATTGCTTTGTTGGTTAATCACTTATGTGCTTTATCGAAAGAATATTTTTATAAAATTATAGCAATTCTAAAAGTAACTATTCAACCGCTTTAGTAAATAAGTGTTATTTAGAAACGTAGTTCAAAAAATTAAAGCTTGTTTGGCACGATGTTTGCAGTATAGAATTTGTCAAAAAAGGCAACGTAAGAACTACAGAATTCATAAATCTAAATCTGAAAACTTCTTACGAATTGAAAATTAAAAATGAGTGCATAGTTCCTAGTTTTAGAATCTGTGATTTCAATTTTCCATTATCAATTTTCAATTCTCCATTAGATAGTTATTCAGTAAATAAAAAGCACACGAATGTTATTCGACCATAATGAATTTAAGAAGTATGCGACCAAGCACTTAGGTATGAGTGGCATGCACTTAGACACGTACACTAAAAAATCGACTACGAATATGCCTAACATAATGGGCATGACACGAGCAGTAATTGAAGAGCGGCCTACTAATTTCCGTGAAATTGATGTATTTTCGCGCTTGATGATGGATCGCATCATCTTTTTAGGTACTCCAGTAGATGATTATATTGCGAATGTGATACAAGCACAATTGCTCTTTTTAGAATCTACAGAGCCTAAGCGTGACATTCAGATGTTCGTGAATAGCCCAGGTGGTTCCGTGATTGCGGGCATGGGTATGTATGATACCATGCAGTACATCACGCCTGATGTGGCGACGATTTGTACAGGCTTGGCAGCTTCGATGGGTGCAGTTTTATTGACGGCAGGCGCACCAGAAAAGCGTTCTTGCTTACGGCATAGTCGCGTGATGATTCACCAACCATCAGGAGGTATGCAAGGGCAGGTTTCGGATATGGAAATCTCGTACAAGCTCATCAAGCAAATGCAAGAAGAGTTGTATAATATCATAGCGAAGCATACCGGACAGCCTTACGAAAAAATCGAAGAAGATTCCGATAGAGATCGCTGGCTAACAGCACAAGAGGCGAAGGAATATGGCTTAGTGGATGAAATCTTGGAACGAAAAGCTACTGAAGAAGAAGCTTAAAGTAAATGGAGAATGGAAAATTGAAAGTGGATAATTAGAAACATAATCTATTTATTTTCCGTTCTATTATACTTGTAGTGAGGTGCTACCTTATCTACAAATAAGATAAAAATTACTTGCGAGTGTCGGGTGTCTTGATAGATACTCGACACTTGTAGGTTTCAATAAATAGTTGTCAATTACCGATTTTTAAATTGTCAATTAACTCACTTTCTCTTACGTAACACGATCCAATGCGGAGAACAAGCAATAACAGACAGAATTTCAGATGCTCTTTTTGTGGACGCGATAAATCGGAAGCACTGCTCCTGATAGCGGGTATTGATGGGCATATTTGTGAAGTATGTGTAGATCAGGCAGTAGAAATAGTGGAAGAAGAACTCTATGGCGGCAAGCCAAAAGAGCCAGCTACGCCTACGGAATTCTTCTTGCCAGAAGATATTCGCCCAATGGATATCAAAACGCACTTGGATGAGTATGTGATAGGACAAAGCGATGCGAAGAAATTCCTTTCGGTAGCCGTCTACAATCACTACAAACGCTTGAAGCAAGTTGAAGGCGAGGATATAGAAATCGAGAAGTCGAATGTGGTTTTTGTAGGAAGAACGGGTACAGGAAAAACGCTCTTGGCGAAAACCATAGCGCGCTTCTTGAATGTCCCTTTTGCTATCGTGGATGCTACGGTATTTACGGAAGCGGGCTATGTGGGTGAAGATGTAGAAAGTATCTTGAGTCGCTTGCTACAAGTCTGTGACTATGATGTGAAAGCTGCCGAGCGCGGCATTGTCTATATTGATGAAATAGATAAAATAGCACGCAAGGGCGACAATCCTTCTATCACCCGCGATGTGTCGGGAGAAGGCGTACAGCAAGCCATGCTGAAAATGCTAGAAGGGACGGATGTGAATGTGCCACCACAAGGCGGACGCAAGCACCCCGAACAGAAGTTAGTACGTGTGAATACCAAGAACATCTTATTCATTTGTGGAGGTGCCTTTGATGGTATCGAGCGACTCATCGCAAAGCGTATGAATACGCAAGTGATTGGTTTCAAGTCGGGGGATAAGATGCACCGAGTAGATAAAGAAAATTTATTGCAATATATCACGCATCAGGATTTGAAAGCCTATGGCTTGATTCCTGAATTGATTGGACGGTTGCCTGTGTTGGCTTATTTAGATCCATTGGATTTGGATACGATGCGCCTGATCTTAACAGAGCCGCGCAACGCCCTCGTGAAGCAATACAAACGCCTCTTCGAGCTGGAACAGATAGAACTTACCTTCACGGATGATGCGCTGTCTTATATCGCAGAGCGCGCACTTGAATTTAAGTTAGGTGCAAGGGGACTTCGTTCTATTTGCGAGGTCATTATGACGGATGCCATGTTCGAATTGCCTTCGCGTGATGATGTCTACCAATTTGAGATTACACGCGAATATGCGGAAGAGAAAATAACGGGTTCTAAAATGATGGTACTGCAACTAAAAGCGGCTTAGTTTTAGGGCTAATTACTGATAAACGAAGGGGCTTTGGATTTTTTCCGAAGCCCCTTTGTTGGTTTATGTGTTCCATCTTCTAATGATTCCAACTGTCCATAACAAAATGGGTATTGCAAATATGAT
>CALGLY010000097.1 GCA_937959095.1 uncultured Saprospiraceae bacterium | reverse complement strand
TTCTACAAACACTATTGCTCTTATATTTGGTTTCTTTTTTTGCTTAAAAATCGCATTTTAACAGTCAAAAAAAAGAAAACCTTAAGTCTTTCTACCTCCAAAAATATAGTTTAACGCCACTTTAATATACTCCCACTTGTTTACTGTAAGTTAGTAGCTTAGGTTTGTCTCAGAACACGGAACATAAGTACTCGGACATATTTATTCTTGATTTAAAATAGGACTATTTTACGCCTAATTTCACTTTAAAAATCCTTAGAGAACACAGACTATCTGCGGTTTTCAAAGCCAAATTATACGAAAAATATCATCTGTTTTAAGCTTACAAATAATTATCTCCTACTACTTAACTATCTTCGCCTAAATATTTCGTTCTTCTATAAATTCGGATATAGGATGAAAATATTAAACCATATAAGGCATATAAGGCATATAAGGTCATATAAAACGCGACAAAGTGCTACTTATATGTTCTGAGTGCCTTACCTGCCCGATTGCGGAGCAGGCGGGTATGGTTCAATGAAAAACATAGCATGGATATTTACGCGCAAAAATCAAAGTGGAAATGGTATTTAGCCATAGCAGGTATAATCATCCTATTGCTAACAATGGGCTTCACGACCTATTTAACCAGTAAACTAGCCGAAGAAGAACGAAAAAAAGTGGAAATATGGACACAAGCCATGACTGGGCACGATGATTTTACGCTCTCTTTATCAGTTATGCAAAGTAATACGACCATTCCTATTATCCTTTATGATAGTGAAACGGATGAAATTATAGATGCTAGGAATTTTGGAGAAGAACGCGACTTTGACCACGATGGCTTTATCAGAAAAGAACTAGAACGCCTAAAAAAGAGCGGTGGAAAGAGGATTGAAGTCGGCCCTCAACAGATTTATTATAAGCAATCTACTATCCTAACTTTGCTGCAATATTTCCCTATTTTCCAAATGCTCCTCATTGGTACGTTCATTGCTTTTGGGTATTATAGTTTTAGCACAGCACGACGTGGTGAACAAAATCGGGTGTGGGCAGGTATGGCAAAAGAAACCGCACACCAACTCGGCACACCTATATCAGCGATGCTAGGCTGGATAGACCTCCTGAAAACAATGCGGGAAGAGGATGAAGAAATCCATGAAATAGCCGACGAACTTCGCAACGATGTAGCTCGCTTGGAACTCATTGCCGATCGCTTTTCTAAGATTGGCTCTGCCCCCGAATTGAAAGAAGTAAATATCTACGATGAACTAGAAGCTTGTCGCGCCTACATGCAGCGCAGAGCATCGCGTAGAGTACAATTTAATTTTCCAGAAATAGAAAAAGTACAGCCTGTTTATGCCAACATTAATTCGCATTTATTTGTTTGGGTTATTGAAAACCTCCTGCGTAATGCACTCGATGCGATGGGTGGCAAAGGCGAAATAGGCGCGAAAGTCTACGAAGAAGCTAACTATGTGTGCGTGGATGTGTGGGATACAGGAAAGGGCATTCCAAGTGGGAAGTGGAAGACTATTTTTGAGCCAGGTTTTTCTACTAAAAAACGCGGCTGGGGCTTAGGACTTTCCCTCGCAGAACGCATTATTGAAGAGTACCATTCAGGAAAAATATTTGTAAAAGAATCGAAAGAAGGTGAAGGGACGACCTTTGCTATTCGATTGCCTAAATAATTGGTATTTTGTAGACAGGGAAGGGAGGAATAAAAATAAAAAATATATTATTATCACTAAACCTTATTAAACGCAGTTTTATTTTCATTCTCTGTCCTCTACAAAGTTACTACGCAACTTTATCTAAGAACATGAATCGCTTGTTTTATTTTTCGCTATTATTGATTGGTTTATCTAGTTGTTATACGAAGCCTTTGGGCTACTATGAACCGAGTAAAGTAAGTAGCGCACCCGACTATGCACAGGAACGCTATTGGGCAGCCTTACCTACCACCAAAGATAGTGCCGATGTGCTATTGGATGCTAGCTTGAAAGATATGCAAGCTAGTTCGCAAGTCGATGTTTTCTTTTTGCACCCTACAACCTATACGGGAGGCTTAGGAAAAGATAATCGGCAATGGACTGCGCCTGTAGATGATGCGGAATTGAATGAAAAAACGGACGGTGGAAGTATCAAGTATCAAGCCTCTATTTTCAATGGTGTTGGACGCATTTATGCACCACGCTATCGGCAAGTACAATTGCAAGTATTCGGAGAATATGAAACCGAAAAAAGCGACTATGCCGAAGCTGCCACTGCACTAGCCTATAGCGACGTGAAACGGGCATTTTCTTATTATTTGGAACATTACAATCAGAATCGCCCTATTATTATTGCTTCGCACAGTCAAGGTACGATAATGGCAAAGCAACTTATGAAAGATTTCTTTGATGATACCCGCATACAAAACAAATTGGTAGTTGCTTACTTAGTAGGTATTGGGGTGGAAAATGATTTTTTTAAGACCATTTCGCCTTGTACTTCGGCGACTCAAACAGGTTGTTTTTGCAGTTGGCGTACTTTTGCAGATGGACATATTCCTAAAAAATATATCTCCGAAAACACCGCTATCATTAACCCATTGACTTGGACAACAGAAGAAATACCTGCACCAGAAACAGCTAGCAAAGGCTTCATTATTGATGACAAAAATGGGGCGTACGAAGGACTGCTAACTGCAAGAGTAAATAAAGAAAAGGGAATCTTGTGGGTAGAAAAACCAAAATCGCCTGCAAAACTGCGCTTTGTGGTAGGCAAAAATTATCATATCGGAGATTATAATTTGTTTTATATGGATGTCCGCGAAAACGTTCAAACGCGCGTAGATGCTTTTTGGAAATAATTTTTTTGTACTTCTAAAAACACAAATTCAGAATCTTGACAAGCACTTTTAATAAAGGAGTGTTCCATTTCAAACGGTTTATTAAAAATGCTTGGCTGTGGAGATTCTGAATTTGTCTTTTTCCCACTACTAATCTCACTTTTTTCCTTAAATTAGCACCAAAGTTTTGAAACAATGAAGTACATTTCTACGGGACATCCACTACCCAAAATGCACTATTCCCCTCTTAGAAATCTTCTTTTTATTGCACTATTAATGACTTCTCTAGCCAGTTGCGGTTGGCAGGAAGAGGTTATTCCTATTGAAGAAGATTTTTCCAATACCAACCTAACCTTAGGAAATCCAACAGATGCCTTGCCTACCTATTTGGATTCGGATAATTTCCTGATTGACTTGCCACAGTATACGGTTTCTTATAGCAATTCGCGAGGTATTCCGAATTGGGTAAGTTGGCATTTAGACCTTAGTTGGATGGGGGATGCAGAACGCTCTAGTTATTTTAGTAGAAACAAAGAACTTCCCACGGAATGGGCACCTGTGACCACCAATAACTATAAAAATACAGGTTTCGATAGAGGGCACAATTGCCCCTCAGCAGATCGGACAAGCTCCGAAGACGACAATAGATCTACCTTCTTGATGACCAATATTGTACCGCAAGCCCCGCGCCACAATCAGCGGGTATGGAAAAAACTAGAAGCTTACTCTCGCGATTTGGTAGAAGAAGGGAATGAACTTTACATCATCATGGGCAACTATGGCGAAGGTGGTATAGGACGCAATGGCTATGCCGAAACCATCAGCGAGGGACGTGTGACCGTGCCTAAATATATTTGGAAAACAATAGTCGTACTCCCCGAAGGCGACGATGATATCTCGCGCATACAAGCAGATACCCGCATCATTACAGTCCTCATCGAGAATGTAAATGACGACCTCCTCGATTGGGGCGAATATCGCGTTTCGATTGATGAAATAGAGGATGCTATTGGTTTTGACTTACTTTCGCGCTTACCCTTGAGCTTGCAAGATGCTGTGGAGGGAATAGTGGATGAGGGGCCGACGAAGTAGTTAGTTCAGATCCTTTTCATGACAAATCTATAAAGTTTGACAAAACTTCAAAAAAGGAGATTAGACTTTCATTTAGGAATATCGTACCTTTGCGCCCTCAAAAATAGTATAAGTGAATATTTGGCGAATCGAGACGCGCTTTTAGCGTGCTAAGAAGAGCAATAGGCTTCCATATTCAATTCGCTAATTTACTTTTTTCTTTCACTATAAAAAAAGAAACGCACAATGGACGCGGTTCAGACACAATTGAAGTACAAAGTAAAAGATATAGCTCTAGCAGATTGGGGGCGCAAAGAGATTGAATTAGCAGAAGCAGAAATGCCTGGACTAATGGCATTGCGGGAGCAGTATGGCGAATCGAAGCCATTGAAAGGTGCACGTATCGCAGGTTGCTTACACATGACGATCCAAACGGCTGTCTTGATAGAGACGCTAGTAGAATTGGGTGCTGATGTAACTTGGTCTTCTTGCAACATTTTCTCTACACAGGATCATGCAGCAGCGGCAATAGCAGCAGCAGGCGTACCAGTATATGCTTGGAAAGGCATGAACGAAGAGGAATTCAACTGGGCGATAGAGCAGACGTTAGCTTCTTTTAAAGACGGTCAGCCATTGAATATGATTCTAGATGATGGTGGTGACTTGACGAATATGGTGTTAGACCAATTCCCAGAGTTAGTACCAGGCATCAAAGGCTTGAGCGAAGAAACTACTACGGGCGTACACCGCTTATACGAGCGAGTAAAGAACGGGACACTTCCTATGCCAGCGATCAATATCAATGACTCGGTAACGAAGTCAAAGTTTGATAACAAATATGGTTGTAAGGAATCATGTGTAGATGCTATCCGTAGAGCTACTGATGTGATGATGGCTGGTAAAGTGGCTGTAGTTGCAGGATATGGTGATGTAGGAAAAGGATCGGCTGCTTCTTTACGTGGTGCAGGTTGCCGCGTGATTGTAACTGAAATTGATCCAATTTGCGCGCTACAAGCAGCAATGGACGGTTTCGCAGTATTGAAGATGGAAAATGCGTTGCCACAAGCAAATATCGTGGTGACAGCAACAGGTAATAAAGACATCATCGCGGAGAAGCACTTCCGCATGATGAAGGATAAAGCTATCGTTTGTAATATCGGTCACTTCGATAATGAAATCGATATGGCATGGTTGAACGGTACGTATGGTGATACCAAAGTAGAAATCAAGCCACAAGTAGATAAGTATACTATTGATGGTAGTGATGTATTGGTATTGGCAGAAGGGCGCCTAGTGAATCTAGGTTGTGCTACAGGTCACCCATCTTTCGTAATGTCGAATTCCTTTACCAATCAGACTTTAGCACAGCTAGAGCTTTGGGAAAATTCAGACAAATACGAGAACAAAGTATATATGTTACCGAAGCACCTCGATGAGCAAGTAGCACGGTTGCACTTAGCACAAATTGGTGTAGAATTGACGGAACTTTCTACAGATCAAGCGGAATATATCGGCGTGACTGTGAAAGGACCATTCAAACCAGAATATTACAGATACTAGATAATGAGACCTGCCCGTTTGCGGAGCAGGCGGGTTTTGAGATATGAGATGTGAGACTATTAATGTGTCTTATGTCCCATATCTCACCTCTCTTAATTCCCATCCATGCTCGCTGTCATCAATTATAATGCTGGAAATGTGCGCTCGGTCTTGTTTGCTTTAGATCGACTAGGCATAGAGGCGACACTTACTGCTGATCCTACCGAAATTCGAGCAGCCGATAAGGTTTTGTTTCCGGGGGTAGGAGAAGCCAATTCTGCGATGCAACACCTGCGTGATACTGGACTGGATGAAGTGATTAAAAGTCTTACACAGCCCGTTTTAGCCATTTGTATTGGGCAGCAATTACTCTGCCAACATTCCGAAGAAAACAACACACCTTGTTTAGGTATTATTCCTCAAAACGTAAAATTATTTCGCCCCGAAAGCAAGGAAAAAGTACCACATGTAGGCTGGAACACGATTCGAGATCTGAAAACAGATGGTGTTTTTGATGCTTCCCTTACCAATGAATACGTCTATTATGTCCATAGTTATTATGTAGAAGTTGGGCAATATACCACCGCTATCACGGACTATTCCCTTCCCTTTAGTGCAGGATTGCAAAAAGATAATTTCTTTGCTACGCAATTTCATCCTGAAAAATCAGGGACGGTAGGAGAACGCATTTTGAGTAATTTTTTAGCAATATAAAATGCTTTTGTAGAACTGCAAAATTGTAAAATTGCTTTGCAAATGGGTTATTTCTTACCTGCTCCCTAAAATGCAAGAAACAATTTTACAATTCAACAGTTTCACGATGTCTTATAGAGGCTATTCTCTCAAGAAAGTAAGCTCTCCTTTTTCTGACATTTTTACCACTACGGAAGGTTCATGTTCACTGAGGTCCTCTTTCCGATGCGTCGCTACATAGTCAACGCCTTCTAGAATGGTAGTACTAATAGATTTAAAATTACTTGGAAAAGGTTCATTGCTTACATTGGCAGAGGTGGCAATGATAGGTCGGCCGAGTTCTCGAATAAGATCTCTACAATAGTCATCTTTAACTATACGAATACCTACGCTACCATCAGAAGCGATGGCATTAATAGCTATATTTTTAGCCTTGTCATAAATTACGGTAAGTGGCCGATCGTGATAGGATAAGAGCGTTTGTATACGCGGATGAACATGCCACACATATTCCTTAAGCATTTCTACTGAATCTACCAGCACAATGAAGGGTTTGGATATATCTCTTTTTTTGAGGTTTCTAACTCGCTGCACCGCTTTTTCATCACAAGCATCGCAGGCTATTCCCCAGATAGTGTCCGTTGGCATAAGCAGCATCCCGCCTTTTTCTAGCGTTTTCACTGCGCTATCTAGTTCGGAGTAGTGCATCGTACGCAATTGCATCGTCTTTCTGTTTTTCACTCTGTCAGAGGGCAATGAGCAATTACAGTAGTAGATGAAAAAAATAAGCACTTATGTCTTTTTTGATTTCTTCCTAAAAAAGAAAAAATCAACCTATAACGTTACTTACAAAGATTAAATGTGCCTATTTTAATTCAACATACTTTATTTAAATCAAGTAGAAAAGTGTCTTACTAGAAATCGTTCAAATCTACTTAATGTAGCGGAAGAATTTACCAATTGTGTTATTTTGCTCCTTTATTCCCTAAAAAATCCCTCGTTCTAGATGTTTATAAAATGTAGTGTGTATTGTGTTTCGCTTTAGAGAGTGGATTATTTATTTTCTATTCCCTAAGGCAATGTCCAAGAATAAACTAGACAATTTTAGGCTAGTTTATTCTTGGACATTGCCTAAAGCAAAAACCATTTTTTATATCCCTAATATTAATATTTTATGAAACTCACATTTAACATTTTGAATTGTATGATATAGAAAAGAATTTTTCATTTTGAAGAACTATTGTATCATTCTACTCTTAATTGTAGTCTATTTCTGCATTCTTCCACTTGCCAGACGACATATCATCGGGTCCGAAATCACCTATGAATGCTTTGGAGTAGACTACTTCTTACCAAATTCTTTTACACCCAATTATTACGGTAAGAACGAACTTTTTTTAGGAAAAGGAGCGTTAGAAAATCTCTTTGACTTCTCAATGAGCATCCGAAATCGCTATGGCGAATTGGTGTTTTATTCGGAGAATCCTTATCTAGGCTGTGATGGTTCAAAGTTGAATAGTTCGGTGCTTGTTCCACAAGGGGGCTATATTTATGCTGTAAACTACCGCACAACGAGAGGGCAATTACGAAAAGAGTCAGGTACGTTGACGCTAGTGCGCTAGAAGCGATTGTTTTTATTTTTTGATAAGAAAAAGAAAGCAAACTTGTACATTTAAGTGAAAATGATTCAATAACTTAGACCATTATACCTGTGTTCTTTAGAAGAAAAAATTATGGCACACTATGGTCTAATTTATTAAATCGTTTTTACTAATTCTACTTTAAGACTCTAGATGTGAGATATGGGATGTGAGACAAAACATCTCCGTAATATCAAATTTCCCTTCTCATTCTACATTG
>CALGLY010000096.1 GCA_937959095.1 uncultured Saprospiraceae bacterium | reverse complement strand
GTTACATATTATAAAAACGACTTTTCGTTCGCCCTAAAAGAGTGGTAGTAGAACAGTATTTCAGGTAGTTAATCTAATCAAAAGTAGTAGCTTAATAGAGTTTTTCCAAATATTGGATTATATTTTTATTTAACTCAATTGAAGTAATATACTAATTTACAAGACATTAAATATAAAAATAATATAAATAGTCAGTGAACCTAAGGCGTTCTATTTTTATGAAAGTGTCTGTTTTATAATATATTTCCATTTTGAGACTTATTTTTAAAATTAACATAAAAACCTTATGCTCTAAATTATCCTAAACGTACTCTAGGGTTTGCCCAAGCATAGAGTAAATCCGCAATGAGAATACCAAGCATCGTCATCACCGCACCTAACATTAGAATAGCGTAAACGACCGTCCAATCTTGGGTATAAATAGAAGATAACATCAAGCGCCCCATGCCTGGAATATTGAATATCTTTTCGATTATAACCGAGCCTGTTATAGCAGAAGGCAGAACCGAGCCAAAAATAGTAATGAGCGGAAAAAGCGCGTTTCGGAAAGCATGTTTCCAAATAACTTTAGATTCTGAAAGACCTTTTGCACGGGCAGTTTGGATATAGAGTTGCGGTAATACTTCGAGCATACTATTGCGTGTTTGCCGCGCAAGAAAGGCTAAAGAAGCATAAGTCACACAAAAAATAGGAAGGATCAAGTGGGTAGTTGTTTCCCAAAACCGGCTCCAAAAAGGAGCATCTTTGGATAAATTCCCTAAGCCTGTAGAGGGGAATATATCTGTCCAAGCTCCATACTCAGGCGTAGTGAAAAAGACTACAAGCAAGGTAGCTACCCAAAAACTCGGTAAGGAGTAAAGAATAAAAAGAGTCAGTGTAATGCCTTTATCCGTTCGTGTATCTTTCTTTCTCGCAGATACTACTCCTAGGTAAATCGCTAATAAATAAGCAATGAAAATAGCGATACAATTGATAAGTAAAGTCCAAAAAATAGCCGATTTTATTTTCTGTGATACGGGTTTATAATCATAGAGCGAAATACCAAAGTCGCCGCACAAAAAATTACGAATCCAGTGATGATATTGGTTATCAAAACCATGCCAATACAGTGCAGGAATATATTGTTTATAGGAAGTAGCGGTCTCTTTCACGCGTTGATAATTTGTATGGATAGCAAGGGCTTGCTCCTGCAAAACATTGATTTCTTTTAAGCGATTAATCCTATTTTCGATGCGTTTATTATCATGCTCTTCGTACAATTCCAACACCGTAGAGCGAAAACGATTCCGCTGTGTCTTCAGACTATCTGGGATGGAGATAAGAGCCTCCTCCCCTGCTCGCAAACTGTGATAATAATCCTGAATTTCTGACCAATTGCCATATTGCGCGCTCAATTTCTGGAATGTGGTGCGCCTACTCTTTCGTAAAATTCGATATAAGGTATCCGATTGTGCTGCTGTAGTGAGGTTGATGTAGAAAGTAGGTTTATCTAGTCCTAGTCGTTCTGCGGTCTGTTGATAAATCAAATCGATTCGCTCTAATGGTGTATTGTCGCTCACCATACCCATACCTTTTTCATTCATTTGTTCCACAGCATCGCCAGGAGCAAGCTTGCTTAACCCAAATGCGAGAAATGAAATCAAGAAAAAAAGTGGCACAAACCACGCCAAACGACGAAGAACGTATAACAACATAGTTTTGTGTAAACGGAGGACGGACGGCTTCGCCTTGATGGTAGATGAGCATCCGTACGGATTTGACAGAGGACGTTTTTTATCCCAAAAAAAATATCGTCTATAGAAGCGATTATCAGTCTAAACCTTATCGTTTATCCTTGTCCGTTATTTTTTATATCTTCAACTTAATTAAGGACATCGCCAAATGAAGAAGGTAGAATTGAGCATTAGTAAATCCTACTCGAATGCTCCATTTAGCGAAGCCATTGGTCAATATTACGGATACAAAATGAATATGGATACTCTTTTCAACGCTTTTTTGTGTTTTGCTTGGCTTTGGCGCATTAGAAGCGAGAAATAAGGCAATTTAAAATAATAAATTGCCTAAGAGCATGTTGGGGTTTTTCTTTCCTGAAAGCCAATATCTTGCGAACCCGCCTGCTTGTAGCAGACAAGCCTGAATGGAACGGGCAGGCTTGACTGTATAAAAAATAAGCAACATATCCAGACCTGTCTGCCGACAAAGGCAGGTAAACTGTTCATTTTTCATTTTGTCAAAACCGCAAGCTATTGATTATCAGTTCATAAAAATCCTCAACAAGCTCTAAATAAAATTCAATCAATATCATGAAGATTAAAAGCATTGCATACTTAGTTTTATTCCTTGCGTTTAGCATTTCTCTAAACGCTCAACTCCTAGAAACTGCCAAGCCCGAAAGCGTTGGTTTATCGTCTACTCAATTGGAGCATATTGATGCACTTTGTCAAGAATATTTGGACAATAATTGGTTGCCTGGCGGTACCGTTTTAGTGGCTCGAAAAGGAAAAATTGCCTATTTCAAAACATGGGGAACACGCGATGTGAATACCAAAGCAGCCTATCAAAAAGAGGATATTTTTCGGCTTGCTTCCATGACGAAAGCCTTCACGAGTGTGGCAATTTTGCAATTACTAGAGCAAGGAAAAATTCTGCTCGATGATCCAATTGCAAATTATATTCCTGCTTTTTCAGAGATGCAAGTCCTCACAGATTTCAATGCCACAGATACGACTTACACCAGTGTGAAAGCCAAAAATTCTATCACGATACGCCAACTAATAACCCATACTACAGGCATTTCTTATGCCTTCATGAGTCCACAAGTAGCTGCTATTTACACAAAATCAGGAATGGGAAATTTTGGATTAAGTCATCCAGAAGCTACTACGGCAGAAATGGTGCAACTGATTGCAGAGCAACCGCTTTTTCATGAGCCAGGCGAACGCTTTACGTATGGCTACAACATGGAAGTACTTGGCTATTTGGTGGAAGTAGTGACAGGAAAGACCTTGGGAGAATATTGCGAAGCACATATCTTCGAGCCGCTCGGCATGGAGGATACGGGTTTTTATATTGCAAAAGAAAAAGGCAATCGGCTAGTACCTGTCTACTATGATGTACCAGCTAAAAAACAACTTTTTCAACATACTGATCCTATTTATAACTACCCACTTTGGGGACGTACCGATCACTTTGCAGGCGGTGGCGGAGCATCTTCTACCACCAAAGATTATGCGATATTTTGCCAAGCTCTTCTAAATGGTGGAACGTATAATGGCAAGCGCATACTCGGCAGAAAAACCGTAGAATTTTTGCAAGAAGATCAACTCCAATTTATGGATGCCAAAGCGGGCGATTGGTTAGGCAAAAATGGGGATAGCTTCGGGCTTGGCTTCGGCTTGAAGACGGAAAAGAGTGAAGCGTATACCTTCAATTCGGCAGGCGCATTTTCATGGGGTGGCATTTTTAATACAAAATATTGGATAGACCCGAAAGAGGAATTGGTATTTGTAGGGATGACGCAGATACTACCTAACTACCATCCTGAATTTTGGGATAAACTCTATAATATTGTGTATGCTTCTTTGGAGTAAAGCAAATTGCAATAATATTTTGAACCTGCCTTTATCGGCAGACAGGCGCAGAGACACGGAGGCGCAGAGATTATAAAAAAAATTCGTTCTCCGACAAATTCCGTGGACGAGTAAAAAGTAAGCACAAAAACGCCTGATTAATAGTGTTGTGATTGCTTTTTATTCGGCTTCGTCACGGGATTTGTCAGAGAACGAAAAAACCTCTGTGTCTCCGCGCCTCTGCGTTTAATACTTATCAATTAATTACTTCCCAATAGAAATCAAATTCGTAAATAAGCGATATGCACCTGGTACACCTGCTGGCAATTCTCTAAACCAAGAATAACCAGAATAAATGTAATGCCCTTCGCCATACTTTGCTACCAATAAGCCACCATCACGCGCAGGTTCGCCCGGATCGTTGCTGGATAGAATAGCAGTATAGTTTTCATCCCATTCATTCGGGAAGTACAAGCCACGCTCTTGCACCCAACCATCGAAATCAGCCGAGGTGATTTTGTTTGGCGTATTCAGTACCGGATGTTCTGGAGCTAAAAAACGTACCTCTGCAGACTCCAAGGCTACGCGATCACGAGACAGCTTCAAAGGATAAGGTCCGATTTCTGCTGATGGTACTTTCAAGCGGCGCGTCGTGTTGTATTGCACAATCATAGTACCGCCTTGCTTCGTGTATTCTAGCAATTTCGGATGGTGAAACTTCAAACGATCATTCGTATTGTAGGCACGCACACCGAGTATTACGGCATCGTACTGCTTCATATTTTCTACTGTGATGTCTTTATCTTCTAGCAAATCTACTTGATAGCCGATTTGCTCCAAAGCCGTCGGGATATCATCGCCTGCTCCCATGATGTATCCGATGCGTTCGCCTGCTTTCTGCAAGTCAATCTTCACGACCTTAGCCGTTGCATCGCGCACCACTGTCTGTGTTGGGATGTGATCGTATTCTATTACTACTAATTCATCAGTGAAAGTCTGCCCATTTTCTAGCGTCACGATAGGCGTTATTTTGCCTTCACTTTGCTCTTTGGCAGGATATAGTTGGAATGCCAATTTCGTCTCTGCTTCTTTCAGTCCCAATTCAAAATCAATAGATTCAGGTTCTAGTCGCCAGCCTTTTGGATGTGCCAGTGTCACCTTACCACTTATATTTTCCTTGCCCGATTTCACGACTACATGCACCGTTTGTGGCTCATTATCGGCATAGACGTAGACTTTGTTTTCTACATTTCCGAATACAGGTGCAGTCACTTCAAAGGGACGATATACTTCGCCATCTACAGGATCGGTGCGCTTGAAAATCACATCCTTCGTGATTCGCATTGGTATCTTTTCCACTTCTATATCAAAGTGTACTTGGAAATTACGTACTGTTTCAGGCTTGCCGCGCATCGCTTGATCTTCTACATAGTACATCCCAAATTCTGCGCGCTTATTTATCCAATAGGAATTGGTATAAGCAATATCATCAGGTAGATTAACTCGCTTGAAGAACTTATAGGATTGATTATCTTCCATATCCAAGCCTACCAAAGTATCAAAAGCCATCGGCGTGATACTAAATGCCTTCAACTGCACATCCACTCCAGAGCGATTGATTACTTCCAAAGCTACTTCTACTTCTTCCCCTGGTGTTGCAGAATAATCATCCGCTACTGCCTCTAGATACATGCCTGTACAAGCTTCTATCGCACGCTTTAGTTCTGCGCTTTTCACTGTTTTCCAGTAGGATTTTGGTAAAGATTGTAGCATTTGATACGCCAAAACCAATTGCGGAACACTAGCAGCAGGATTAGAGAAATCGTAGTTTTTCTCTACCATTTTCAAGACTTCTCCTATCGGTGCGCCCCCTTCTACCCGCGACCAAGTCGTATTGATACCATCGAATAAATCTTCTTTATCCGTCGGCATATCACCATTGATAAGCTCCAAGTATTCTGATTGCGTACCGCGCGTGCCTGATGAACCAAAGCCTTGACTCTTGTGCATACTACGACTTTCGGATGCGATTTCGTTATTCGATTTTCCACGCATTGCATAGTAAGTGCCTACATCCACACTCACCATACGTGATTTATCTGCTTTTGCAAAATTATCGCGGCTACCATAGAACCACCAAGAGGTATTGAAAAAGACACGACGTGGCTGCCAAGTATCCACAAACTTAAGTTGTTCAGGATATTTAGTTGCATCGCCTGCTAGGTCGAAAGCTTCTACAGAAAGCATTGCGGAGGAGGTATGATGTCCATGCGTTTTGCCCGGTGTGCGATGATCGAAACGATTGACGATAATATCTGGCTGAAAATTACGGATTACCCAAACGGCATCTCCTAGCACTTCTTTTTTATTCCAAATCTCCAGCGTCTCGTCAGGATGCTTAGAATAGCCGAAGTCATTGGCACGCGAAAAGAACTGTTGCCCGCCATCAATACGACGTGCGCCTAGCAATTCTTGTGTGCGAATGATACCTAGCAATTCTCGAATTTCCGAGCCTACTAGGTTTTGCCCACCATCGCCACGAGTGAGCGAAAGATAAGCTGTGTTTGCCTTCACTTCATTAGAAAGATAGGCAATGAGGCGCGTATTTTCATCATCGGGATGAGCTGCTAAATAGAGTGCCGAACCCAAGAAATTGAGTTTCTGAATGGATTCATATATCTCTGTCGAAGTCATTTTCTTCGGAGCTTGCGCCCAAGAAAAGGTATACGACAAACAGAGTAAAAGGAATAGTATCTTCTTCATAATTATGAAATGAGTACAGTTATTTACTTGTATTTTTCTTCTTTCGCGTAAATTTAGAGAAAAAATAGAGATGTAGGAAGTTACAAGCTTAGGAACGCGAAATAAATAAATGTACATTCTTGAGAGAGAGGTTTTGTTCATAGTTTTTGCTTTGAGACCCGCATAAATGTTGATATTTTCAGGGCTTCAAAGTGAAAAATATGGGCGAAATACCCTGTCAAGAATGTACATTTATTTTTTTCGCGTTCCTTAGGCAAAGTGTCCGTAAAGTTTCAAAAATAGAACTATACGAATGCATTGTTTGTATTTCTTCTTGATTGCCTGTACATTTACACGGTCACCCACTCCTAATTTTCTTGAAGTAAAAAAAATAAATTTCCAAATTGCTCTTATTTTTTTGGTTGTTACTTCCTTCTATTTTTAAGGCATATTATTTTAGTGGATTAAATGAAAAGCAAATTATAGAATATGATTAGGTTCCTATTGTTTATTCTTCCCGTATTCCTTATTCTTAGTTGTGTTGAAGCAACAGCTCAAAATCCTATAACAACTACTTCCATTTCTGATTCACTTGATGCCAAATTAAAATTACTTTTACAGGATGTTGAAGCATTGGAGAATGCCACAAATACGGATTCGGCACTAGTAATAGTTGAGCAAGCAGTAGCGCAATTTCAAGCAGCGGATTATATGCTGGAAGAAGCAACTGCGCTCAAAGTATTAGGTATGCTGGAGATAAAAAAACGCGACTACCCAAAAGCAGTGACACACCTGACCGATGCAATTGATTTTTTAGATAAAAAAGAACATTCCAATGTCTATATAGAAGCCCTGTATGGAAAAGCTTTTGCTCTCTTTAGCCAAAATAAATATTTGCGCAGTATCCGAACATCTAAAAAAGGCTTGAATAACTGTAAAGCTGATTTTTGTACTATGACGGGAGACTTTCAAGAGTTGTTATTTATTTCTTATTGGAAGTTAGAACGATTAAAACCTGCAAGAAGATATGCTGATGAAGCTATTGAATCTTACGAAAAGAATAATCAACTCGCTCGAAAAGCATTAATTTATCTCAGTCTTGCAGAAATGTATCAGGAAGTAAAACTTTATCCTAGAGCTTTTGAATATTACAGTCTTGCTTTAATTAATTACGAAACCTTTGATAATCCTCAGAAAGCGGGAGAAGTAAGATATAAAATTGGCGAGCACTTCGAGCAAACTAAAAACTATTCTATTGCCTTGAAAAAACTAGATGAAGCTAGGAAGTATGCTAAAAAACTAGATAATAAGCTATTGGAAGCTAAAACTCTATCAGCAGAAGGAAGGATTTATTACATACTAGAAGATTACAGAGCTGCTACAAAAGCCTTAAAGAAAAGTACTAGGCTTTGGAAAGTACAAGAAAACAATGCAGGCTTATCCGAAGATTTAATTACACTAGCTTTATCGCAAGTAGCTAATAAATCACCTAAAATAGCAATCAAAACCTTTAAAGAAAGTATTGCAGTAAGTGATTTGATTGAGAATAAGGATAATACATTCAAAGCTTATAGTGAAATTGCTCGTATCTATTTAGCAGAAAATGATTTAGAAAAAGCGAGTTTGTATGCAGATAATGCCTTAAGTATTTTATCTGATATTACTAATAGAAGTAGTATTAAGGATACTTATGAGCTAGTTTCTGTTATTTATGAAGCACAAGGGAAGCAAGAGGCAGCCGCAGAATATGCTCGAAAAGCTCAAAAGCTTGAAAAGAGTTTAGAGGATGTTAAAGGCGAACAAGAGAAAAGAATAACAGAACTTCGTCTGCAACTAGAAGAAGTGAGCGAAAAACTAGAACAGACAGAACAAGGTTATCTCAGTCAAACTAGATTAGCAGAACGCCAGAAAGATACCATTATCACGCAAACTAAGACGATTAAAGATACCGAAGAGATTGCACAACTTCGGGGCTTTTTTCTGAAAGCATTAGGTGCTTCTATGGTTTTGGCCTTGCTACTGGCAGGCCTTTTGGGGTACAATTTTTTACAAAAACGAAAACATAATGAAAAACTAGAACGAATAAATGAAAAACTGAATCTCACTAATATAGAACTAAAGGAAAGTGAAGCCCGCTTGCAGCATTTTGCACAGTCCGTTTCGCATGATTTTAAAAATCCAATTAATAGTATTTTAGGCTTTTCGGAATTGCTGCGAATAAGTACTGAAAACCAACTTTCGGAGGAAGAGGAAGAATATTTAGATAATATTGAAGGTAGTGGAAAAGCCATCAATCGCATGCTATCCGATTTGCAAGAATACACCATGCTAGGTAGCGATCTTCAAACTACCGAAAGCATTGTGTCTAGTGATATTATACTAGCGATACAACGGGATTTATCACAAATTATTCGAGATAAACAGGCCAGTATCGAGACTTATCCCTTACCCAATTTGGATGCACACGCTACCCTCTTGAAGCAGCTTTTCCAAAACCTCATTGGCAATGCTATTAAATATAGTAAAGAGAATGTGCCTCCTATAGTCAGCATTTCAGGCCAGCAGCAAGAGGAAGATTTCGTCTTCCAGATAGAAGATAATGGAATGGGCATCTCAGAATCCGCACAAGCAAAAGTCTTTGAATTATTCAATAGAGCCTCGCAGCAAGATGAAGAGGGTTCAGGTATAGGGCTAGCACTTTGCAAGCGAATTGTAGAGATATATGGTGGTAAAATCTGGCTCAAATCACAGCCAAATAAGGGAAGTACGTTTTACTTCACGCTTCCGAATGCGATGCTTTCGGAAGAAGTGTAAGGCAAGTATAAATTGTCTTAAACTATTCATCCATTTCTACCAATTCTTTATACGCTCGATTAAACGCCGTCAAGCGTTCTAGCTGTTCCTGCAAAATGACTTTAGTTTCGCTAAAATAAACCATCCAATCATCGATTTTATTGACGGTTTGATAGGTAGGCAGTTCCCTCAATTCTTCTAGTTTGTCGTTCCAATTTTTGAGCTTCTGATGTAGATTATTAATGGTGGTTTCCAGTTTTTTCAGCTCAGTAATCGTTTCGGATTTTCGGAGCATAATTCCTTTCTTGAGTTGCTGGTGAATATCCTGTACCTTTTCCAAATCATTGGATTTGTAGGCTTGATTGAGTTCTACAAAGAGGCGTTCGGCTTCGTCCTGAAGGTCATCGACGATGCGGTCGGGGTGGCATTGTAGCGATGCTTGACGATAGAGTGTTTTTAATAACTTTTTGTCCTTTGGCGTTAAAGGTTTAAATTTTTTTTGTTGCTGCGCGGCGGCATAGGAATGATTATATTCTTCATGGTCTTTTCGGGCTTCATCCAGTTCTGCTTGTTTTTCAGGATCATCTTGTGCAAGTTTGACTTCGATTTCCGCTTTTATCTTATTTTGTAACAAGATTTCTTGCAGTAAATCACCCAATTCTTCGGTATGAATTTTACTAAATTCGTGGATGACCTTTTGGGTTTCATTAAATTCTTGGCTGGTGAGCGCAATATCTTCTTCGAGGCGTTGAATCTCGCGCCGCAGGTTGTCTATAGGTGGCTGGACGCATTTGAGTAGCGGTTGGTGTAGGTCGATGAAGATACGTATCAAGTCCAAAGCTGCATCGAAGTCCTGATCAGAAATAGCGGTATAAATAGCTCCAACGTTTATATCCCATTTCCACTGCTCTAGTTTCTTTAGCCGGATGTCAATAAATTCTGTATCACCAATACTTAATAAGACTTTGAGTACTTCCATTTTCTTGAGCAAATCCTCTAGCGAATTTTCTACCCTTGTTTCTGTTTTCGATAATTGGTTCAATATGGATAAATACTCAAATTCCTCCATAAAACCCTGCACAAGTGTTGGCAACTGCTCCGTAACGATGACAAACTCTTCCTTTGGCGCATTTTTATACCCCCAATTATAGTTTCCCGTAATAACAGTTTGCTGATCTATGATTACAAATTTGTGGTCAATCATTCGCTCGCGCTCGCTAACATCTAAGTAGGTGGTCGTTGCGCCTTGCTGAACTAATGGTTCAAGGAAATTCTTATTTCTTATACTATCCTTATCAGTAATTAATAATAAATTAATGGAAACACCTTCAATGGTTTTTTTTTGTAATAAACCAAGTAAACTCTGATTGTCGAACCAGCCAATAGCAAGTACTATTCGTTCCTTAGCTTCTGCCAGATGTTTGACTAAGTTAGGCTTTATGTCGCTTTTGGAAAAACTACTTTTTCTCATGTTGTTTCTTTACCACTAAGTGAAAACGATTTAATAAATTGAGTCATAATACGCCGTAATTTTTTCTTCTAAAACACTTAAAAAACCCGTGCATAGCCTTAACGGACTTGTTTTTTAAGTTTTTTAGAGGGGAAAAGAACAAGTATAATGGCTCAAGTTATTGAATCGTTTTCACTAAAGGTTTAATTGCTTCAATTGCGGTTTTCGCGCCTGGGTGTTCCAATTCCAATGCGCGTTCTAAATCATGCAGTGCAGGCGTATAATTTAATAAATCGGCATAGGCAACGCCTCGATTATACCACGCATTGGCAGCAGCAGGTTCTGCTTGAATAATCAAATTAAAATCGGTAATAGCGTCCCTCAAATGTCCTAAATGATAGCGTGCTTCGCCACGACTAGCATAAAAATTAAGATCGTCTGGATGCAGTTGTATCGCCTTAGTCAAATCGGCTGCCGCCCCTCGGTAATCCTTTAAATCAAACTTAGTATAACCCCGATTGTACCAAGCTTCTACATGATTAGGGGCCAGTTCTATGGTTTGGGTAAAGTCTTCTATTGCTCCTTGATAATCTTGCAAATCATACTTTGTATAAGCTCGGCTGTACCATGCCTCTACGTGCGTAGAATCAATAGTTATAATTTTAGAAAAATCGCTGATGGCCTGTTCATAATTCTTTAATTCATAGTATAAAAAACCTCTTTCTTTATACGTAATAATATCATCTGGAAGAATACGAAGGGCTTGTTCAAAGTCCTCTAAAGCATCTGCTACATCGCCAATTAACATTCGCGCAATCCCTGAATAGCGAAACGCTACGGCATTTTCAGGCTCAATAGTCAATGCCTTCATACAAGCATCAATAGCTCCAGGGTAATCTACTTTTTCAATACATTTTTGAGCTTGTATAATCCATTCTTTTGCTTCCTTTTTAATCAACTTTTTAGTGACATTAAGTTGAACCTTAGTGAAGTTTACTACGGTCTGATTGCGTACCACTAAGCTCTGTTTATCATCTTTTTTCATGCATGAGCTTTGGAAAGGAAAATAAAAAACGAAGGTATAATTTTTTATGCAAATGGCATTTCAACTATTTGTGCGAAATAAGAAAAAACAGTTAGAAAAAAGCATAAAATAGAACGATTTAGAATATTTTATTTGTTGTACACCCTAATAAGCAATTTCGTGTACTGAAC
>CALGLY010000095.1 GCA_937959095.1 uncultured Saprospiraceae bacterium | reverse complement strand
AGCTACGGACTTATTTTTTCGATTTTTTAGAAGGAAACCCGCCTGCTCCGCTTGTTCGGGCAGGAAGAACAAGTCAGAGTGGGTAGATTATTTTTTGCCGATTCCCTAAATAGATATATCAAGCTTTTGATTCATTGTATTTAATTGATAATCAATGTATAAAGCTTTGTTTTTGACTTTTCATTTTCATTCTGTCCGAGTACTTAATGAAATGTTCACGTTGAAAAGTGATTGAGACAAGACTTTTGAAGTTTTCAAAACTTCAAAAGCCTCGATATTTAGTCGTTATAGCATGAAATAAAAAAAATGGATATACTAGATTATTCAGGACAGTTTGGGCAAGAAGATAAGGTGATTATCATCAAATATTTTGCTTTTGAATCGCAAGCACACATCTATGCGGCACGACTGAAAGAAGAAGGTATTCCTTGTTTTGTTTCCAATACGCATGTCGGTACTGCCTTGCCCTTGGGTGGCTCTGCCAATGTCGCGCTACACGTAAAAACCCATGATGCCGAAGTCGCTCAAGTCTTGCTCGATCAGATGGATTATCAGCAACGGACGGGTGAAGGACAAGATTTTAGAGAGGCAACCCTAGAGGATATTGAATATGAAAAAAGCCTCGGTACGCGCCGCGATGCGAAGTTTTGGTGGTGGGTCGTTGGGATTACCTTTATCACCATTCTTTTGATTTTGCGGGTTTATCTGCGTGCGGCAGGGGTGGTGTTTAGTGATTGGGATTTGTTTTGATGTAAATAATCAAGCCTAAAAAACATTCAATAAAGCGATCTAAAAACTGAAAAAAAACACTAATCCCATTGTCTAATCCATATCAATAAGAACAAGACATGAAAATAAAGAAGTACGCACAACGGGCGTTGAGACTAAGTGTAAGCTTGTTCGTTATTTTATTTGCTTGTAGCGAAAAACCATCCGAAAAAAGCAGTAGGGTAGAGCAATTGCCTTACTATCAAGATGCTACATTCACACCGCATTGGATAGCTCCCAATGAGGCACGTTTAGATACTTTTCATCAAATTTCGCCTTTCCAGCTCGTCAATCAAGAAGGGGATACGATCACTGGAAAAACTTTTGACGGGAAAATCTATGTTACGGATTTTTTTTTCACGATTTGCCCTGGTATTTGCCCTAAAATGACTGCCAATATGGGCATTTTGCAAGATGAATTTCTGAAGGATGACGATGTATTATTACTTTCTCATTCCGTGACACCCACGCGCGATTCCGTTCCTGTACTCAAAGAATATGCGGAAGAAAAAGGAATCGTATCTGGCAAGTGGCATATAGTAACAGGCAGCCAAGTAGACATTTATAAACTCGGAAGGAAAGACTATTTCGTCGAAGAGGATTTAGGTTTAAAGAAAGAATTGGATGAATTTTTGCATACTGAAAATTTCGTACTCATCGACCAAAATAAGCACATCAGGGGCATCTATAATGGCTTGAAGAAGACCGATATTCAGCAATTGATAGTAGATATTGAATTATTGAAAAAAGAGGGAGAGGGAATTTAGGGGAATAATAAGAATTCAAAAATGGATTGGTAACATCTGCACAGGAATTCTAATAAATCCTGTGCAGATGAATTATAGTAGCGTTTATCTGCGTCTTCTTCTGTCGCTACTATTATTGTTATTTCGGCCATATCTGCCGCCGTCGCGTCCACCACCTCGGTTGTCGCGATAATCTCTGTCGCGCCCACCTCTATAATCTCTGTCGCGCCCACCTCGATAGTCTCTGTCACGCCCGCCTCGGTTATCTCGATCTCTACCATCTCTACCATCTCTATCGTTACTGCGCTTACGTCTGCGATTTGCATTCGTAAGGGTATCTAAAGAGGCATTTTCACGCATGGTCAATTCGCCATTGGAGAGGGTTTCTAAATCATTGATGATAATTTCATCACTAATATAGTGTTCTCTATTCCATGTCTTATAAGCCAACTTCATATAGTTACCTATCGTTTCCACGAAACCATCTCTAATTGGGCCTTCCTCCATGAGCAAGGCTTTCTGAATGAGGTTTTGAACATTATGCCCATAATGGCGAAAACGAACGCCTTTTACAGGATAATCCATAGGGTCGGGACGACGATCTTCGTATTCTTCGCTTATCTCAATATCTTCTGGAGGAGCTACATCGAAGTCGTAACCTGCTATATGGAAGACATGCTGCCAAAGTCGCTGGCGTGCATCATCCATGTTTTTGCTTTGTGGCGACATCTGCATCATCAAATCTACGATTCGATCAGTGAATTGTTGTCGTTCTTCAGCGTTTTCTATGGTTTTTGCGTGAAGGATTAATTTTTGAACGTTTCTGCCATATTCAGGTATGGTCAGAAGGTCGCGTCCGGAGTTATACTCCATATTTAGTGAACTCATAATTAGTTGAAATATATTAAAGTTCAGGTATCAAGCTTGGTGTTAAATAAGATAACTTGATACGAGAGTCTGGAAAGTCTATAATAATGTTTTCGTTTTGCGTAATGCAATATCCTATAGAAGCCTAGATTCTTTTGGTAAAGATTTAATTCACTATAAAAAAAAATACTAAGTGAAGTAGCTTTAAAACAGGGATTGTAATTACTAACTAGCTAGAAGATATAGATTAGATAATAGAGTGAAGCTATTGAATATTTCTTCTTAGCTACGCAAATATAAGGGACTTAGTAGCATAAAGCAAGTCAAATTACATATAAAACATACACATTTTGTAATTTTTTTGCTTGTATTTTTTTGCTACTTAGTTGAAAATCAAAAATATATACAGCATGCTTTTTTCTTTATAAGAGCCAAGTCGAAGTTACACTTAATCTCAACATGGTATGATATATATGTTCTATGTCTTCTTAATCTTCAATTTGTTTTGTTATTGGCTAGTAAAAAAAGTGGTCGTCTCCTTGTAGACACGACCACACAATAATCCCATGAACATATAAATCTTTGTAAAGTGTATAGTGGTAATACAGTAAGCATATGCATAAGTAAGATAATCCATTTTATCAAATTACTTTTGAGTATATGGCTTTATCCTTGTTGTATAATATCTATTTTGAGATATAGAGATACAATCTAGTATTATTTGAATAAAACAACTAGAGGTGTAAATATTTTTTTAGAACTGTAATCGTGTAATTGAGAGATGTAATTGGTAGGTATAGATAGTGGGAAACCCAAAATAAGTAGATCGTCCTAGATTTTCTCTAGGACGACTTACCTAAACAAAATTTTTATCCCATGAACATATTATATCTTGATACTGCTAAAAATGCAGTTTATCTTTCAATTTGTGTATAAATTCCATTTTAACAAAAACTTAACTTATTAAAATGTATTCCTATTTATGATGATGCAAATATGAATTTATTTTCAATATCAAACAAAGACAAAAAAGATCTATTGTGAATTATAGTACGGAGCACTTCAATACAAGTTGCATTGAAAGTCAAAAAACTATAAATAAAATTAATCCTCAAATGTGAAAATAAATAGCAAGGAAAGTAAATAGAACTGGAAGGAATTTTCTTAATAAAAAAGAGTCGTACACTAGCACGACTCACTATCATAATCCCATGAACATATCCAAAAACAAAATTCTTTAGGTTTTCGAGATTTGCATAATCCAAAAAGTTGAAGTAAATTCGCACCAAGCTAATAAAGAAAGATTTGATCCTTTATCCCTATAAGTTGTTTTAATTATATCCCGTGAACATGATTTAAGTATCCGAGGTTGCTCGCTTTTGAGTAACCTCTTTTTTTGCTTGGTGCGAAATACTTACAATTATATTTATCTTAAGTCATTGAATCGCTTTGTAAAGTAATTCGTCCCGAATAAAATCCGGGACGACTCACCATCAACAAATTATAATCCCATGAACATATTATCGTATTTAATTTGCCACATCTTTTAGCAGCATTTTTTGGTTCTTATCTCCTCTTATCATTAATTACAATACAAATATGCAAGTAGATTTGGAGTGTCACAAGGACATAAATGAATAATTGTGAAAATTAATTAAGTTTAAAAATTTACTAATCAATTCATTGTCAATTCGTTATGTGCTTGTATTTGTGAGAAAAACATATTTTTCTATTTTATTTAGGGATAAAAAAAAGGATGTTTTTTTGAGAAAAAAAAGTGTTTTTATTCAAATTTTAACACTTTAGCAGCGAAAATGAAGTAAAAACACAAAAAAGCCTGACTTGCTAAAAACAAGCCAGGCGTACAAACTAGCACCTTCTCTACTAACTTAAATCATCTTTTAAACAGGTTCTCTTACTTTTTCATCTTCTTTCCTACCAACTGCGCGATCACAGCAGGTTTTTCTTTATGTTCTAGCTCCACCACTACTTGTGGCTTCGGGAGTTCCTTTACTATTACAGAATCCTTCTTGAGTGCCTTCATGCGGTTTTCGTAGTAGATGCTATCTGAAATAACGCTTGCAGCACAATTCAGCTTAGACTCTACATCCACAGAAGGCTCGGGGAAATCAGCCTTTGTATAGCGGTCAAATTGTTCTTCTTTCAACAGTCCTTGCCAAAAATTGGCGAATACAGGCAATGCAGTATTTGCTCCTTGCCCAAGACGTAGATCGCGGAAATAAACCGCAGGAGAGTCTGCACCTACCCATGTACCCGCTACTAGGTTGGGCGTGTAGCCCATAAACCAACCATCTGAATGATTTTGACTCGTTCCTGTTTTGCCTGCTAGTGGCGTGGTCATCTTGTAGCGATAGCGTAGGCGAATACCTGTTCCTTTATTCACGGTCGTTTGCAGCATTTCATTCATTATGTCTGCTTCATCCACACTGAGTGGGGCAGCGCATTGCAAGCGATCTTCTGGATTCGATTTGAAAAGCACCTTACCATTCTTATCTACAATCTTTGTGATATACACGGGTTCTGGTCGGCTACCTCGGTTGGCGAGTGTGCCATATACCTTCACCATGTCAAATAAAGAAGCTTCGGCAGCTCCTAGCGCGATGGCAGGTACCGCAGGCACTTCGCTCGTAATGCCCATGCTTTTAGCAAGCTCTGCTAC
>CALGLY010000094.1 GCA_937959095.1 uncultured Saprospiraceae bacterium | reverse complement strand
CACAGTACCTGTAGAGTTACCAGCCAAAGTAGATGAGAATGGTTTAACGCTGATTGCTGATAATACGTTCTTTTTCATGGGTCAAGTTGGATCAACTTTTCTAAATATCTATGATGGAATAGAATATGTTGGTGTTACCTTAAGCATGTCTGGAGCATTAAAACAAGACGGAGAAAATTTAACTGGCCGGCTAACATTCTCTGCTGTCGATTTCAATGGGAATAAAATGATTTCTACGCTATGTGATTACATAATTAGTCCAGAATAATTTCCTTCGCACAAGATTACGTATAATACTTAGGCGATATACAAGAATAGCAATGAACCTGAGATGAGAAAAGCCGAAGCATACTGCTTCGGCTTTTCTATTTAGGGAACAGGCAAGAAATAAGCTACCCATTATGACGCAGTTATTTTTTCTTCTAAAGAATTTGAAAAAATCAGTGCATCCGTACGGACGGACTTATTTTTTCGATTTTTTAGAAGGGAAAAGAAAAAGTCAGAGTGGGTAGATTATTTTTTGCCTGCTCCCTTAAGTCAAATTTTTTAAAAACAAACTACTCCCCTAGTAGCCTTATTGCTTCACGAAACGAACCATATTCGTTTTTCCTTCAGTAGTATCTATACTTACAAAGTAAATCCCCTTTGCTAAAGCCGTAGTAGATAATTGAACAGTATTGCTTCCTGAATTCGTTTGTAGGACTTGTTGCTGTAGGATTCTTCCGTACATATCATAGAGATTCAAACGAACAGCATTCGTATTGCTATTAAAGCTTACAAATACATCTCCTTGCGTTGGATTGGGTGCAAGTTCTACGATGGTTTCCGTATTACATTTCGCAAAATCAGCAAAAACGGCTGCGGACAAAGAAGTTGCGCCACTAAAATCTACTTGTTCCAAACGATAGTAAGCAGACTTTCCAACTTCATCCGTGAAGGAATAGCGTTGCATTTCTACCGTAGTACCTGCGCCTGCTACTTTAGCAATCGTTTCAAAGGTCTTCGTATCAAAACTACGCTGTACATTGAAGTGCGAATTATCTAATTCTGTTGCTGTAACCCAGTGTAATTTAGCCGTACAGTCGTCCACATTTACTAAGAATTCTAATAATTCTACTGGTACAAAGGAACAATCATCTGGAGTAGTTGGCGCATCTGGACAAGCAGGACAAACTATTGCCGCAGGTGCTGCTATCGAAGAACCTACCCCTATTGGTATAGCAGCGCAATCGCCTTGACTCAAGTCGCGGTCTGCTGCATTTGTTACACCATTATCTGACATTCCTTCCCCTATAACAGAATTTGCATCTAAGGTGATAGAAGAAAAACCAGTAGATAAGAAAGGTTCATAAGCATCCTCTGTCAAATCCTCTTGTGCATTACCATCCGAATTGGTATTGCCACAAATTACACTATTCGTAATTGTAATAATGTCTTCTTGTCCAGAACCTGACGGGTCATCTGATGAGGTTTCTGCTTCTTGGATATGCACACCACCTCCATTATTGTTACCGCCCATATTGCCTGTAATGGTAGTTGTAGTGATATTGAATTCCGTTTGGTCTGGATTTCCCGTTGCATTCGGGCCAGCATCTATATAAATACCACCGCCACCATTGAAGGTACTGTTTGTACTTGTCGCGTTATTTCCTTCTATATAGCTGTCTGTTACATTAGTCGTCGTTTCACTACCGCTATATATTGCACCACCTCTGCTGGCAGTATTATTCCAGAACTGTGTACTCGTAATTGTAAGCGCAGGATCTGTTCCATTCGCTACGGTATACAAAATTGCACCACCATATTGCATTGTCGAATTGCCAGAGAAGTTAGCATTTGCAATCGTCACGGCTGCACCGCCTTGTATACGGATTGCGCCGCCACCTGCTGTGCCATCCATCACGGCACTTGTATTACAAACAAATTCGGTACCATCAATCGTAAGCGTAGCATTGTCTTGTACATTCAAGCCACCACCATCACTAGCGATACCCAAACCTTGATTACCATAGAAACCACCGTCCAGCATTGTTACTATTGGGCCAGCAGCAGCAGGACTACGGCTTCCTCCATGTCCAATAAATAAGGCACCACCAAAGCCATCTCGTACATTGCAATTCCAATCGCAATCGTCGAAAATAACAGTCGTATTTATTGCTGCATTGGTAGAACTAGAGAAAATATCCATCGCCGATGTAAAGTTAGGCGTATCGTGATTGTTGAAATCTACCTGTGTAAAAGTAGCATCCGTATTTGAGCCATCTGAATTGATGAATACGCCATTCAGCCCACCATTATCCGAACCATCAATGATTCCAACATTGTAGTTGAAGGCTGCTACATCTTCTATAGTAACGGCTTGTCCGAATTCTAGTAGATTAATATCATTAAGGGTAACATTATCTGCTTGAATGTTAGCAAAACCCGCAGTAGGTGCGCCAGAAGCATTCACAATTGTTGATCCATTTCCATTTACCGTCATGCCATCAAGCGTAATAGGGTGTCCGCCATTCGCTAAACTGAAAGCGTTGAACACACTATTATCTGTCGTGTAGGTACCTGCAAAAAAATTGATTATGGTTTCATTATTTGCTTGTGCGAATGCTAAAGCAGCATTCCAAGTAGCAAAAGGATTGCCCGTAGTTCCGTCTGCCATGTCATCTACTTCGCCTTGCGTCATAGCAGGATCATAGCATTCGGCTGGGCCGATATGAATTTGTGCCTTTAAAGTAGTCATACAACAGAGGACTACTATAAGCACGCTTGCTGAATAGTAAATATATTTCATTGTGAAAAGGTGAAAAAGTGAAAAATGTTTGTGTTACGCTAAAAAAGGATGTTGACTTTAATTATTGTTATAACAAATATATAAATAAAAATTAATTATATATATATAAAAAACACTTATTTAATATACAAAACACAACAATTAACCCATTTCATAGTATACTGATTACTAAAATAATATAAAACACAATTTATGTAAATCGATATCATTTACCTAACAACTTCCCTTTCGTCAATAAATCTAAGACTTGCTTTCGCATTCGAGAACTTAGAGGAACATGCTTATCGCCAATCAAAATTTGATTTCCAACAATAGCTTCTATTTTTGACTTGGATACGATATAGGAACGATGAACTTGGATGAAGTCCGTTTCGGAGAGCAATTCAAAGACGTTTTTGAGTGGTACAAGGGTCATTAGTTTCTCTTTTTCGGTATGGAAAATAATGTAATTTTGCATGCCTTCTACAAAAAGTATATCGGCTACATTGAGTTTTACGAGTTGCTTATCGGTCTTTACAAAAATATAATCTTCCTGTGTGCCTTCTGATACATCTTCTTTCGTGATAAGGCGCAGGGCTTTGTTGCAAGCTTGCAAGAATCGCTCAAAAGAAATGGGTTTCAGGAGGTAATCTACAACATCAAATTGGTAACCTTCGAGCGCGTATTCTGAATACGCTGTTGTGAAAATCACAAAAGGGGCATTCTGTAGCGATTTCAGAAAATTGATGCCTGTGAGTTTTGGCATTTCAATATCTAAAAAAAGGAGGTCTATTTCTTCGCTTTGTAGAACACTATTGGCTTGTATCGCATTTTTACAGACGGCTTTCAGTTCTAAAAAATCTACTTGCTCTACATAGCTTTCCATGCCTTGGCGTGCTAGAGGTTCATCATCTACTATCATGCAGCGTAGTGTTTTCATGTCAGGTGGATTTTCAATTGAACAATAAATCGTTCGTCGTTTTGCGTAAATTGTAAATCATGTTTTTCAGGATAAATTAAGACTAAACGCTTCTTCACATTTTCGATACCTATTCCTTTGCTTTTTGTACCGCGTTGGTCTATTATTTCTTGCTCATAGGTATTTTCAATACTTATATTTATTTGGTCATTTTTGGCAATCAATTTCAAGTATACTTCATTTGTTTTCTCCTCAAAATCACTCAAATACTTAAAAGCATTTTCCACGAAAGGCGTGAGCAAAAGCGGAGCTATTTTAGTATTGGGCAATTCATTTTCTATTTCCAACTCAATTTTAACGTCCTCATCACGTCGTATTTTCTCCATTGCCACATAGTCTTTTAAGTAAGAAATTTCTTTTTCTAAATCTATAAAATCAGAACTACAATCATACAATTGGTAGCGCAATAAGCCAGAAAACTTGAGTAGCGTATTTTTTGCTAAATTATCATTTTGTCCAATCAGATGATACACGCTATTAATGCCA
>CALGLY010000093.1 GCA_937959095.1 uncultured Saprospiraceae bacterium | reverse complement strand
ATGGAGAAAAAAGATGCCGTCATAAAAAGAGTAACTTAAATTTGTCCAAGTACTTACTTATTATTTATATTCAAATTGTTTCAAAACGGTAATTACTGTAATATATGGACAATTATGTTGAACATGTAATAAATTTAAATTGAAAATTTTCAATAATTCAATATTTATTTTAAAAAATCCTTGAGCAACTATTGCTGCTCGGGGATAAAAAATGTTATCCTAATTTTTTTTTGGGCAGAGAGATGAGGGTAAAAAGTAGACGGACTATCGGGGCTATCTACTCTTTACCCTCTACCACTTAATTCAAATTCCATCAACATTATGCGAAAGCTCCTTGACATATTTGTAAAGAACTAATACCAATCCATATTTGGAATTGTTATTAAGCTGGATAATGATAATTCTAAGTATGGATTGGTATAATTTGTTGCTCACTCCTTTAATTTTCATTCCTAAGCTAGACGGAAAAGTCCTATCTTCGCCCCTCAAATAAAAAAAGGGAATGAGTACCAATCCAAGTCCACAAGATTATTTAAAAGAACTCAATAGCGTGCAACGCCAAGCCGTCACTAATACTGATGGGCCAGTACTCGTGGTCGCAGGGCCAGGTTCGGGCAAGACACGCGTATTGACCTACCGCATCGCGCACCTCATACATTCGGGTGTGAAGCCCTGGGAAATTCTCACGCTGACCTTTACCAATAAGGCAGCACGGGAGATGAAAGAACGGATCGAAAAAGTAGTAGGTAATGCAGCGAATCAGGTGTGGGCGGGAACATTTCACTCGGTCTTTTCTAAGATTTTGCGGATAGAAGCAGAGAAAATCGGCTATCCGAGCAATTTCACCATCTATGACTCGGATGATAGCAAGAGCGTGATAAATGCCATCATCAAGGAGATGAATCTCGATAAGCAGGTCTATAATGCCAATTCGATTAAGTCGCGGATTTCATCGGCTAAAAGCAATCTGATACCGCCGCGTATGTATGAAGCGAGTGAGGAATTTCGGCAGCAAGATCGTATGGCGCGTCGTCCGCATTTGCATAAAATATATACGCAGTATTCCGCCCGTTGCAAGCGGTCTGGCGCGATGGATTTTGATGATTTGCTGTATCGTTTGTTTGAATTACTCCATAAAAACCCTGATGGCGTACTCGAAAAATATCAACAAAAATTCAAGTATTTGCTCGTCGATGAGTTTCAGGATACGAATCACTTGCAGTATCGCATCGTACAGAAATTGGTGGAATATCACGGCAGTCCGCGCAATATTTGTGTGGTGGGCGATGATGCACAAAGTATTTATGCTTTCCGTGGCGCGACGATTCAGAATATCCTTGATTTCGGAAATGACTTTAAAAAGCACGGCATCAAGACCTTTAAGTTGGAGCAAAATTATCGCTCTACGAACCATATTGTGCAAGCGGCAAATGAGGTCATCACCTTCAATAAGCGACAAATTCAGAAGACGATTCGCTCTGAAAAAGGGAGTGGCGAACGCATAAAATTGATAAAGGCACACAATGATACCGAAGAAGGCAAACGCATAGCGGATACGATTTTGGAACAAAAAAATCGGAATCATCTTAGTAATAAAGACATTGCTATTCTGTACCGTACCAATTCGCAATCGCGGGTGTTTGAGGAATATTTGCGCCGCTATAATATTGCCTATAAAGTATTCGGAGGACAGTCGTTTTATCAGCGCAAGGAGGTGAAGGATTTGATTGCGTATTTGCGCCTAGCCGTCAATCCGAATGATGATGAAGCCTTGCGTCGAGTCATCAATTATCCACGTAGAGCAATAGGCGCGACTTCGCTGGGAAAAGTAGCAGCACTAGCAAATACCAATGAAGAACCGCTATGGGCAGCCTTGCCTAAAGTGCCGTTCTCGAAACGTACAAAAGGAGCCGTGGAAGGTTTCCGAAAACTCATAGATGGTTTCCAGAAAAAAGCTCTTGCAGATAACGCCTATCAAGCCGCCGATTTCATTGCTCGAAAATCGGGCTTGATTGACACCTTAAAAACCGATACGACCATAGAAGGGGCGAATCGCTTGGAGAACTTCTCCGCGCTCTTGGATGGCGTGAAGGAATTTGTAGAAAGTGACCTCGAAGAAACAACGAGCGATGTAGCAGATAAGAGTTTGGCGAGTTATCTCCAAAATATCGCCTTGCTAACGGATGCCGATTCGGAAAATGAAGATAATAATTATGTGACGCTAATGTCGGTACATGCCGCGAAGGGTTTGGAGTTTGCCTCGATTTTTGTAGTTGGTTTGGAAGAAAACCTATTCCCATCTTTCATGAGTAAAGATTCCATAGAAGGTACCGATGAGGAACGCCGCTTGTTCTATGTGGCTATCACCCGAGCGGAGTCTTACTTGACGCTTTCCTACGCAGGTTCACGGGTGCGACACGGGCGCGTGCAAAGCAATCCGCCGAGTCGTTTTCTGGATGAAATCAACTCCGAACACTTCGATGCGCCGCCTACACCTCGACGCGGTGGTGGTTCTTTTGATTCGCTAAGTGGTCGACCAAAAGCAGGCGTGAAGGGCAATTTCCGACGCACGAGTCAGCCTAGAAAACCTGTGGTTGATCCGAGTACCTTTCAGCCGAGTCCGTCCAACCAAATCGAGATTGGGAATAAGGTCTTGCACCTTCAATTCGGCGAAGGACATGTCACCAATATTGATGGACATAAGGATAAGCGCGTGGCTACGATTGTCTTTCCAAGCCTAGAAGATGGCGAGAAGCGGATTATGCTGCGCTTTGCGAAGTTGCAGATTTTGGGGTAGCGCATATCATACACGAGTAGACTAATTTTCGCTTTGCTGAAAACACCATTGTTGAATAGGAATTCAAGCCAAGCACAAGAGTAGTAATCTAATTTCTAAGGTAGAATGAATACTGAAGTGACTCTCTCTACGTTCTTAAAACCTATAGATTCTACATATTTTTGACTCATGAAATATTTTCACTTCATTGGACTCTTTTTGGTCTTTATTTTTTTTGTTAAAAAGCCAACAGCGAGTACTAATATTCAAAATCAGGCTAGTGGTGCTAAAGTTAAATTAGGAAAAAAGCTCTTTTTTGACCCTATTCTTTCCGCAGATACTTCTATTTCTTGTGCGAGTTGTCATCAGCCTCAATTTGCATTTGCAGATAATAAGGCATTTTCAGTAGGGGTTGAGGGTAGGGTAGGAGAGCGAAATACGCCCTCTGTGATGAATATGGCAAGTCGAGATTTTTTCTTTCATGATGGGCGGGCATTGAGTTTGGAGGAACAGGCTATCATTCCAATAGAAAACCCTGCGGAAATGAATTTATCTTTTGAAGAGGCAGTCCAACGACTTCGGGAAAGTGAAGTATATGCTGCTTTATTTGAGACGATTTATCAAGCAGCACCAAATAAAGAGAATATTACCGATGCTCTAGCGATGTTTCAGCGGAGTTTGGAAAGTGATGGGAGTGCACCGCATGATCTTTGGATGATGGATATAGATTTGACGGCATTGACGGCTTCGCAGCAAAGAGGGCGTTTGATTTTTATTGGGGATGAGTTCAAGTGTTTTGAATGTCATTTTGGGCCTGATTTTACGGGAGATGAATTTAGAAATATAGGCTTTTATGATGGGGGAGAACTACTGGATAAAGGGAGGTATGAAGTGACGAAAGACAGTAGTGATATTGGAAAGTTTAAAGTGCCTGGTTTAAGAAATGTTGCGCTCACAGCTCCATATATGCACAATGGAATGCTAGAAACGCTGGAAGAGGTAGTTGATTATTATAGCAATCCTTACGACTTTGTGAAAAATCCTATAAATATGGATAGCTTGATGGTAGAACCCTTAAATTTTACGAATCAGCAAAAAGAAGATTTAGTTAATTTCTTGCATTCTTTGACGGATAAGAATATTCCTTATAGCGACGAAATGTAAGTAAGGACCGTAGCACAAATAGATATGACTGTTTGCTAGATTCTAAAACCTCTAGGACTCCATAATATTATTTTCTCTTTTTATGTCTCTTATCTCTGAGTGGCTTTGACCTAAAAACATATTCATAACTAGCATGAGCTACTATAAAATCCCCTTTACTGCGAGTAGTAAATTGAGTCCCCGTAGATAATACACTATACTCATGGATGGTATGATAACGTAAACCAAAATTGAAGAGGGTTTTAATGGAAAATTTGGAGCGATGATCTCGAAAGGAAAATTGTAAGCCTGCTTGCAAACTAGGATTAACTCCGCTTTCAAAATTATATGACTTTAAGCAGGGGGCATAATTACTAATCATATGACAATCAGGGGCACGGTCATATTGTTGTTTTAGAAGCTCCAGCCCTATACCACCAATTGGAGCTAAAGCAAAACC
>CALGLY010000092.1 GCA_937959095.1 uncultured Saprospiraceae bacterium | reverse complement strand
AGTTTGCGCTATCGCTATATCAAAAATCGCCCTGCGAATGAAGACAATTCTATCGTAGCACTCGGCTATTTCGTGACGGATTTTAGTGCCTCATATACCTTGAAAAAACTCACTTTTGGATTAAATATTGAGAATTTATTCAATGAAGAATGGAATGAAGCACAATTTGCAACAGAATCACGCCTAAAAGAAGAGTCTACATCGGTGGAAGAATTGCATTTTACGCCTGGAGTACCATTTTTTGTCAAGGGGAGTGTACGCTATCGTTTTTAGTACTATATAACAGCTAAAGCTTATTATTACTACTTTTGGATATACTCCGATTAGTAAAAATCCGTTTCCTATAATTACTCGTAAGTATAATGCAATGTAAATCAAACACAGATGAAAAAACAAACCAAAATTGGTCTTTCTTTATCAGGTGGTGGTGCTAGAGCAATAGCACACATTGGAGTAATTCAAGCTTTGAGGGAAGAAAAAATACATATAAATCACATAGTAGCCACAGGTAGTGGTGCAATAATAGGCGTATTGTATGCTGCTGGTTTATCAACTGAAAAAATGCTTGCTTTTGTGAAGGAAGAAAATTTATTTAAAAATTTTCAAGCAAGTATTCCATTTAAAGGGATACAATACCTAGATAGTTTAAAAAAAATATTGGAACAATATACAGTCAGCACTTCTATTGAACAATTGCAAATCCCAGTATCTATAGCAGTTATTAATTTAAAATCAGGGGAACTTGAATTTTTAGATAAAGGTGATTTATCTGAAGTATTGATGGCTGCTTGTTCTATACCATTGCTTTTTCAAGCAGTTCCAATTAGCCAACAAGATTATGTGGATGGTGGTATGTTGGATAATATGCCTATCAAGCCGCTTCAGGAAGTATGTGATATTATTTTAGGTGTCAATATTGCTCCTAAATCTACTATTTCAGTTGGAAATATAGACAGCCTTTATGCAACTGCTTTGCGGTTATTTGATATTACTATTTCAGAAAATGCAGCTAAAAACAAAGCCGTTTGTGATTTTGTTATTGAACCTAAAGAGGTCTTGAACTATAGCCTTATAAAAATCGAAGCCATAGCTGAATTGTACGAAATTGGTTACAATCAGGCGAAAGCACAAATGAATGATATTTTAGGACTGATTCAGAAAAAAAGTAGTTTATAAATCCATTGGAATACTAAAGTAAAAAGTAGAACCCTCTCCTAATATAGAGCGCACACCTATTTCGCCTTGATGATTTTCAATGATACGTTGGCAACTTGCTAAACCAATACCTGTACCCTCATATTCGCGACTACTATGTAGTTTTTGAAATACTTGAAAAATTTTAGCTTGGTTTTCTTCAGCAATTCCAATGCCATTGTCACGAATCGAAAACAACCAATAGCCTTGCTTCTTTTCCGCACTAATATCAATATAGGGTGTTCGATTTGGTGCGTGATATTTGAGTGCATTACTAATCAAATTTTGAAAAAGACGTTTCAATTGAGCTGCATTCGCGGATAGGGTAGGCAAAACGGTACTAGTTAGGGTAGCATTAGTACGTTTGATGGCATCATGTAAGTCATTTTTCACTTCCGCTACAAGTTGATTTAAATCAAGTGACTCAAAGCTTATTTTCTCATTCTCTAGCAAAGCATAATCCAATAAATCTGTAATTAAGCGGCGCATTCTAGTAGTAGAACCATCGAGCATACTTAAAAATTCTTGTGCCTCTTCACTTACTTCTCCGAGCATATCAGGAAGTAGTTCTATGATAGTCGTAATAGTATTGAGTGGTTCTTTTAGGTCGTGAGAGGCGGCATAAGAGAAGCGTTTTAGTTCATCGTTGATGCGTTCTACCTCAATAAGCACGTTTTTCTGCTCTGTAATATCCTGTGCGATTCCGATGATTTTTGTAGGGAATCCTTCTTCGTTGCGTTCAAAAATCTTATCATAAGAAGAATACCAACGAACTCGCCCCTTTTTACTCCGCATTCGATATTCTAATATTTTATAAGAGTCATCTTTTAGTTTAGCTAAGGTGGTATGATGTTCGATGGCTTTAGGGAAATCTTCGGGCAGTATCAACTGAGGCAATACTTGGTCGCCCATTGCTAATACTTCCGTCTCGGAATAGTCCAACATGGTGCCGATAGAACCACTAGAAAACACATTTTTTTGAGTAGTCAAGTCATAAACGTAAATGACACCAGGAGAAATATCTGTAATTCGTTGGATAAAGTGTTCTCGGTTTTCTGCTTCTTTAGTGCGAGTATTTAATTTGTTAGTGATTTCTAAGAAACGAGTGTTTGCCACTTCCATTTCTTGGCTTATCCGTTCAAATTCTTTCAACACGATTTGCAAGGCTTCTTTGGTGTGTCCTAACCCTTGGGCTAAAGCAGCATTTTCTTGGCGATACTCTTGAATTTGCTTATCGGAAGAATCACGAAGAGGATGTTCAGAATTGCGATTAATTTCGGTGATAGTAATCGCAAAACAAACAATTCCATCATGTTCTATTTGCTGAATAGATATATTGACAAGAATAAAAAAATGAGTATAAATAAAAGTCGTACTCTCACTAGAACTTGTCTTTCTATGCTCTTTTTGCGCTAGTATTTGCTGCTGAATGGATGCAAAAAGTGCTGGGGGTAGATATTGAGCTAAAAGGGTATTTTCTATTTGAGGAGTGACATAATTGGGCAATGTTTCTGTGTGCAATTGTACTCGATAAGCTTCATCTATTAGGATAGTGAAGGCTTTGGCTGCCTTTGAAAGTTCTTGATATAAAAATAATAAATCTTGATTAGTACGCTTCATATAAATATCACACATTCCGCTTAATCAGAAGTTGAGAAAGTTTTAATTGTACTTCTGATTGTAAAATTTTATTCAAACTTTCTTTAATTAGTTTTAAATCAAGTTTATTGTCCTCCGCATTCAGCAATTTTAGTAGGCGATCCTTGTTTGGATTAGCTTTTGCTTGCATTAATTTCGGCTGTAGGCTAGGCGTAGATTTTTTTTTTGAGAAGGCATTTATAAAGCCCACTATTCCTTGTATTTCTTGTTCCGAGTCTCGAACTAAACCATACTCAATGCCCAAAGATAAAGATTCCGAGAGTTTCATCTTTTCTCTGAATTGTCCCTTTTCATCGCTTTCTGCTTTTTCAAACATAGTTGGGAAGTCATTGAACAACTCATAGAGTGTAGCGTACTCATGAAGCAAGAGCATTTTTGACATGCCATCGCCCTGCAAAACCTCAAATATTTCGTCTTTGTCGCAATAGAAAAAGAGAATGGGAAGGTTGTCTAATATTAGATTTATTCTCCAATCTTTTTGAAGCGTTTCTTCCTGTAACTGTAAAAATTCTGCTTGTAATTGTTCTAAGGATAGCCCTTCTATTGCCATACGCTTTCTTATTTATTTGGATAATATAATAAGTTGTTTTCTCATTTCTATCTTATCCATTGTAATATTTGCTAAACGCTTTAGATTTATGCGCTGTGCTTTAGTGAAAGAGCGTGCCTGTTTATCTACAATACAGACCGAACCAATATTAAACCCATCTGCACTACGTAGTGGTGCGCCTGCGTAAAACTTCAAGCCAAAAGAACCAGCCACCAGCGGATTTTTAAGCAAACAAGGTTCTTTCAGAGCATCTTCAAACACCGTGACATCATCATCAAGAATAGCTAAAGTACAAAGACTCGTCCCTCTGCTTGTTTCTGTGTGCTTCTCCATACCTACATTCGATTTAAACCAAACTCGTTCCTTATCCACTAAGCTAATAAGGGCGATAGGTACATCAAAAAGGTCACGGACTAGATTCGTAATATCATCGAAAGCATCTTCAAAAGGAGTATCCAATAGTTGATAAGAATAAAGATTTCTTAAACGCGCCTCTTCATTTTTAGGAATGATAGGCATGCCAAATGTGTTTTCCATATGCCTTATTTTTAGCTCTAATTTTTTTGACGCTTTGATTGGGTAGAGTTTTTATGAATGGCTTAAATATTATTAAAACGCTAATGTAAGGAAGCGTAAAGTAAAATATCGTAAAAAAGAGGTAGAAACTTCACATTCCTACCTCTATACACCCTTTAAAATAAAATTGAGAACACTTCTATTCTTGTATAAGAACTACCTTCTTCCTAATTTCTTCTCCATTCTCATTATCTAAAGCCACGAAGTATAAACCCGTTGGTAAATCACTTGTATCAAATTGTATAGTATTTTTTCCTGTAGCGAAAACGTTGTTTTGTTTCAATACTACTACGCCACTTGAATTGAGTAAACGTACTTCGTTTTCGTAATCGGTTGTACTTTCTATATCCAATTGCACCAACTCTTTGGCTGGGCTTGGATAGACTTTATCTATGCTGATAACATTACTCTGTATT
The DNA here is from genome assembly GCA_937959095.1 of uncultured Saprospiraceae bacterium. Lineage (GTDB taxonomy): Bacteria > Bacteroidota > Bacteroidia > Chitinophagales > Saprospiraceae > JAAUTG01. The sequence continues at coordinate 10,927 of CALGLY010000092.1, read as the reverse complement.
TCTCCTGTCTCCATACCAGCACCTCTGCTTGCTACTGTGATAGTTACGGCTGCTTCATCATCTTCACTTACTGTTCCGTCACTATTTGCAGGCGAAGAATCGCGGTCATTTGTCATAGAGCTACTCACCTGTACAAAGTTGGTAATGTCTGTTCCTTCTACTAATGTAAATAGCGTTTGGTCTAGTGTCACAGTCTGCCCTACTTCTAGTGTACCAATATCCCAACGACCACCGAATGAACCATACACTCCTTGCGAAGCTTCCGAGCGGGTGAATACTAAACCATCTGGTAAGCTTGCCATTACCGTCACACCTGTTGCATTAGCTGGTCCACGATTCTTTAATGTGATAGTGAAGGGTACTTCTTCATATTGTCCTACATTCGTCATATCCGCTTCTATAGCTAATTCTAAATCTGCATTTTCTGCTTCAAAATTGCTGCTACTACAATCACCTGTTCCACTAAATGGCATTGCCACATAAGGAAACGTCTCTTGGAAAGCCACATCATTGCGACTCACACCAGTATCATATCCCAATACGCCTAGCAATTGCTCCGTTACAGGGTTACCTGTTTCAGGATCGAAGTCATCATACCAAAGTCCGATAGCGGCTAAAGCTGCCCCTGCTACTGCTTGCAACTCGATACGAGTTACATCATCTTCTAGTCGGCGACCATTCGGAAAACCATCCATATTTGGAATATTCTGAATGTCCGTACTTGTATTATAATTCGGATCTAGTAAGCCCAATACCGCTGCCTGAATGATACCCAAAGAGCTAAAGTTCATATCATCTCTTTGTGTTACGGGTACTGCCATATTTAGGCGAAGCATATCACCACCATTGGGCAAAAAGTTATTGATAAACGGCTTCCCTGCTGCAAGTGGATTACCGCCTTTGCCCGTTGCCAATTGATAAGGTGGAAAATTCGGAACACCTGTATGGAATATTGCCCATAAATCGGCAGATCGTGGTTGCCCTGGACCAGGCAGCAACAGTGTACCAAATATAGCATCATCTAAAGCAGTACCTGCTACAGCATCAGAACCTTTTAGCACATAAAGACCATCACCACCATTACCGAAATTGAATGCACCTAAAGCATTCTTCTGAATACGAAGCGGTGAAAAAGCGGGTACTGCACCACCAAATAGTGCATCATCCATGTATAGAGCTAACTCTGGATTATAGAAGAAACCATCTAATGATGTATCTGTAATTTCATCATAAGGTGTGATGGCATTCCAGTAATCTTTAAATCCGATTGGAATAACTGCCTCATTTGTTAAAGGCATACCCAAACGTGATACTTGTACCCAATCGCCACTATGCGATTCTGTACCATCTGTATTTAAAGTACGCATACTAGGGCGGCTTGCAGATGCCCAAACACCGATTACGTAGTCGCCATCCAAAATATTAGCTGGTGTAGCGGCTGCTTCTGCTTTCAATAAGTCAGAAATCGGCACTTGAATAGCGATAGTACTTACGTTGTAGCAAGCTAAACCATCTCTAGCTTTTCCGTTTTGACGCGGTAAATCACCTAAATCAAATACACCACCTAAGTCCACAAAGAACGGATCATCGGATGGACCACAGAATACTTTTTCGCCTGAAGAGGCAGTAGTAATAGCATTTTCCATGATTTCATTGTAGGGCATTCCTAACCCAATTCCCGACTCGATGGAGCGAGTGCCAATATTATTAGGTGGCACTTCTCCATCCGTAATTATAGTCGTGAATGTATTTCCTCCATCTACACTTTTTTCTAGTGTGTAGGTTGTTTTTAAGTTTTGTTGTCCAAGACGAATATTGAAAAAAGTCGTTGCGTCTTGATTTTCTTTTTGGAAGGTAAATCGGTATACGATTTCATCGCCAGGCTTTCCAGCGTCATTATCAATGTGTACTTCGTAGCGGATATTTTCGCCGAAGCCATGATAATTTGGACCTCCATGCGGAATTTGCATAGGTACATAAGTCGCAATCAGCGTCACCGTATTCGGATCATCTGGACTACGAAATGCGTATACATCTGCATTATCTGCTAATGGATCATTGGCGATAAGTGGTGCTTCTCTATGACTCGATGCGAATGCTGCATACTGCACATTTAGTATAAGCGCAAAAGCTAGTATATAGGGCAGGCATAGCAAGCCCCTCGATAAAGGTGTTATCTTTTTCATCTTTAGTATTGTTTTTTATTAAAAAAATGAAGGCATTGTAGTGTTTCAAAAAGAAACCTACTCCCCCAAGTAGGTTTCTAATCAGTCGTTTCCAACTGATTTAAAGTGCTTGTTGTAGAGCTAGTAGCGTTGGGAATTTTGCATTGGTTTTCAATGCAATTTGCAAGTGTTTATTTGCTGCTACTGTATTTTTTTGTTTTAAGTAAATAGCCGCCAACATACGGTTGGTATCAATATTATCAGGTCGTTTTTCATTTTCTTCTAAAGCATACGAAAGAGCTTTGTTATAATCCTTCGTCAAGTCTCTATGAATGGCAGCAAATTCGAGATTCATATTATGACCACTATCAATATCATCTTGTAGCATCTCGAATATTTCGGTCAAGCTCGTCTCTAGTTCGTCTGTTCTGTTAGTAGCTTGATATACTTGTGCGAGCTGCTCATAAAAGCCTACTTCAGGAATGATTGCTGCTGCTTCTAAAAGGCGTTTTTCTGCTGCTTTATAATTTTTCTTTTCGATGTCTAAATCTGCTAAAGCTGCTATTGCAAAAGGATAATTCGGACGATCCAAAAGAATTTGTTCAAATACTTTTTTCGCTTGTTCTGTTTTTCCATATCGAGCATATAAATTGCCCAATTCTAAATAAGTCCAAGCTGTTTCCTCGGTTCCAGGATAGCCTGCTGTTGCTGCTTGTTCCATTGCTTCGGTCGCGCCTTTTATATCGCCATGTATTTCGCGGAGATAAGAAACGCGTGCATAAGACCGTAAATCAGGGCGAATTGCTACCATTTTGTCGGCTGCGGCTACTGCTTTTTCGTAGTTGCCTAACTCTACATAAGCATCCACGAGCGCGCCATAAATTTGTGCATTGTACGGATTGATATTTACAGCTAATTGCGCTACTCGAAGCGCGTCGCTAAAATCATGCTGCGATAACAACACACTTGCTTTAGTGGAAAGTAGCTGAAAGCGAATGTCTTTATCTTCTATCGGCTGACTTAGTACATCATTTATTAGTTCCAAAGCGGCAGGATAATAATGTCCGTGTTCGCCTGTTACGCGAGCTTCTAAGGTGAAAAGTTGTGCTAAATTTAGTATTGCTTCTTGGTCGCCTTTGAGGGCTTTTGTACGAAATGCTGCATATTGATTTTGCACATTTTCCCATTCTGTGCCTACTTGTATGCCTTCGCTGCGCGGCAACAAAGCAGGGATTTCTTGAAGGTTTGTTATTTGTTCTAAGCTTGCCTTTGCAAGTTCTACCGAAATCGTATCTTCATTTTGGCAGCTTACCAATAGGAATAGGAGAGCAGTGCCAAGTATTATAATCTTGTGCATAATTCTGTTTTTTCTCTTCTTGAAAAATTTGGATGGTGGCACAATTCTTGCCACCTACATCCAAATTATCAAAAAATCATGTTCAAAAGTGTATTTCTTTTTAAAGGTTTTTTTCTGTCTTCACTATTACTTACGTGTATTGGAGGTAGTTTGGATTTTTTAGGAGTAAAAAGAAATGACACATCAAGAATGTGCCATTTCCATATTCACAAGATTATTGATTTACTGCTTCACAAAGCGTTGCTGTTGCAATGTATTATTATATTCTAAAGTAACTTGATAGATACCATCTACCAATGCTGTTACATTTAAGTTCGTTTGATTTAAATCATTCATATTGATCTGCTTATTCATTACTTCTTGTCCTTGAAGATTGAATACGCGGATTGTTCCTGTTGTTGTAGTTTCTACGCGTTCCCAAGTAATCGTTAAATCACTTGAAGTAGGATTAGGAAAGAGTCCTAATTCTTTTTGTACTGGAAGTGCTGCCTCAATCGTCGTGTTAGGTGTTGGTAGATTTCCTGTCGTGCTTGATAAGTAAAGCCCTGATGCTCCTGCAAATTCCACATTATAACCTGGTGCAATATTACCTGATGCCATAGGCATTGTGAAGCCTAAAATACGTCCGCCACCATTTGCACGTTCTGTTATAAAAATCATGCCTGTTGTAGGATCAAATGCAATATCTACTGGATTTCCTAAAAAGGTTGCATCGCCTTCTATGCGAATTTGCTCATCTAGTGTCACCATACCATCTGCACTTGCCATGCCGAAATTTTTAATTACGGTGAATGCCCCATCGGTTGGGCTACTTGCTGCACCCACATCCGTCAAAATCATCATATCAGTAGCCGCGTAGTAGGTAATACCATGTGTACGAACAATACCTTCTATTTCGATGCTGCTTCTTGCTGAAATTGCACCTTCTGGCTGATTGAAAAAGTCTTCATAAATCGCTAAACGATTCGTGTTATCTTCGATAGCATACAGCGTGCTACCTTCTAAGTGCATTCCCCAAAGATTGATGTCTGCATCGTATACTTTGTCTAGGGTAATTGCAATTGGGCTATAACTGTAAATAAAGAATTGATTGCCGCCATTGCTATCATTTGCATCCTGTGCTACTACTAGCTTATTGCCGCTTGCTACCAATTCGCGTCCATTTGCAAAATCTGCACTAGAAGTCGCTGTCACCATTGGGTTGTCACTAGCAGAACTGTACGCATTGATTACATTATCCGTGCGATTCAATTGGTATAGCACATCTACACCAGCATCATAAAAGATACCATCTGCATCCATTGCTATACTTGTAAAACCACCCATGCTTATTGAATTATCTGATTTTACATCGAATACGCCCACCATACCGGTATTATTAGAAGAAGCAAAAACTTGTGCAACCGTAGTTGTTTCCATCATATCGCCTGCAAAATAAACGGCTGATGCACCTGCAAATTCATTGTTATAATTAGGTGCAATATTTCCTGAAGTCGTCGGTACAGAGAAACCTAAGATACGTCCGCCACCATTAGCACGTTCTGCTACAAAAATCATACGGATAGTCGCATCATAAGCAATATCTACTGGATTTCCTAAGAATGTTGCATCTCCTTCCACGCGGATTTGTTCATCTAAGCTAATCATACCATCTGCGCTTGCCATGCCGAAATTCTTAACCACCGTGAATGCGCCATCCGTTGGACTGCTTGCTGCGCCTACATCCGTTAGAATCATCATATCCGTTTCTGCATAGTAGGTAATACCGTGTGTGCGAACCATTGCTTCTATCTCAATACTGCTAGTAGCAGCGATTGCACCAGCAGGTTGATTGAAGAAATCTTCATAAATCGCTAAACGACTTGAGTTATCTTCGATAGCATAAAGTGTGCTGCCTTCTGCATGAATCCCCCAAAGGTTGATGTCTGCATCATATACCTTGTCTAAAGTAATACCTGTTGGGCTATAATCATAAAGCAAAAATTTATTGCCGCCGTTACTATCATTCGCATCTTGTGCTACTACAATTTTGTCGCTAGTCACCGCTATTTCGCGTCCATTCATAAAGTCTGAACTAGAAGTAGCTGTTATCATGGGGTTGAAGCCGCTATCATTCACGCCGCTATGTGCTTGCACGACATTATCCGAGCGATTCAATTGATACACTACGTCCGCATCTGCATCATAATAGATACCATCTGCATCTGCGCCACCATTCGGATAAGTACGCTTACGAACCGAATTATCTGCTAGGAAATTGTAGACACCTACTACTCCTTGATTATTAGAAGAAGCAAATAATTGAGCCACCATAGGCGCGTTTTCGCTAGTACGTATAATATTTAATGCTGTTCTTGATATTTGCCAACAGCCTGTCGAAAATTTAGTGCGAAACACAAAGTCGCCTGCATCTGCAAGAATTTCGCCTGTGTATGAAAAGCCCCATACCCAGCAGCCACCTTCTCCTGCGCCGTCAAAATCTGCGCTATTTTGCTCTTCTGTATTTATCTTTAATATATTGAAATCTTGATCTGTAATGGCATAAGCATATTTGGAATCACCTGCATCGCTATGATTAAAACTAATTACATCTGGAATACCATCACCTACTGCAATACGAATAGGATTTACGCCATTTGGAGAACTTACATTGGTACTTACACATTGTGCATTTGTTACTGTAGGGGCATAGATTAGACATAGCAGCATCGCTGCCAAAAAGTGAACTCGAAGCATAATCGTTAAATTTTAAAGTTTCTAAATTGATGCTAACTTTTGGAAGATAGCATGAAAATTTCAATAGAAGAATGGTTGGTGTAAACCATCTTTCTACATTTTTTTTTACATTAAAGTCTTATGAAAAAAGCAGATAAAATTTCTTGACTGCTTTCAAGTTTACTTACGAGGATGGGAGATGGTTTGGATTTCGAGTTTGGATTTTTTTTCATTTTATCGCACTTTTTTTCTTTTACCCTGTTCTATTAATGTAACATCTGATAATCCAATCCTATAAAAGACCACTAATTTCAAATAGGTTTTTCCCTTCTTAAGGAATTTGGATAAATAACAACCTGTATCAAACATAACCATTTTAAATCCTCTGATAAACATTTCTGCTTTGGCAATAGAAAGGTTTTCAAAGAGTATCATTTTTTAATTTAAAATACCATACAATATATGAGTGCTGTAACAGATAAAATAAAAGGAAACTGGAATCAATTGAAAGGTCAAATTAAACAAAAGTATGCACAACTTACCGACGATGATTTGACATATGTAGAAGGTAAAGAAGACGAGCTGCTCGGTAGAATACAAGAAAAAACAGGCGAAGCAAAAGAAACGCTTCAAGCTTGGATTGGAAGTTTATAAGCTGCTCGCCAAAGTCCTTTAGTAGAACCTACAGAACCACCTTTTCTTTCATTAAAAAATAATAAGAATATGAATACCACCGTAGTAATTAGTGGATTGAATGATATATTAACCAGAAGTTATGATGCGCTGAAAGGCTATCAGGAAGCAGCTAGCAATGTGAGCGATACTAAATTGCAAAAATGGCTTTCGGATAATGCTAATATCCGTAACAAAGCAATTAACCGACTAGAATCCGAAATAAAACTACTTGGAGGCACACCAAATGATGGTTCAAGCTTCTTAGGTACATTACATCGGGCTTGGATTGATTTTAAATCAAGTATTACAGAAGGAGATCGCGTAGTTTTAACAGAATGTTTACGAGGGGAAGAATATGCTTTAGAAGATTACAATCGGGTGCTAGATGAAATACCTATGGCTATGAGCACAACGCTGATGTTGAAAGATCAACGCCAAGAAATTGAAGAATCCTTGAAGGCACTCCGTATTTTAGAAACTACACTCATTGTGACGGAAGCTTAGACAACTGTACCCCTCGCGACCTAAATAGTATTGGAGACAACATACAAGACAATTGGGAAGGCTTCAAGCAAGATGTCAATAAAACAATAGCAGATATAAAACAAGATTTGAGTTCCTAAATCCTATCAACTAGCTGCCTTAAAACCATATTATTCCTTCACTAAAAAAAGATACAGAATTATGAAAAAGATAAAAATAATATTCCTATTCCTATTTGCTACAGCAATAGGGTGGACACAAGAAGAGGTAGACAGTTTTAGAGGTTTGGCATGGAATACGCCAATAGAAGCAGTAGCATTTGATAATGAAAAGGATATAGATTTGATTCATCGTGGACGTAGTGCAACAAGTAACTACTACGAGCGCAGGTATGAAAATTTAACCATTGGAACAGCCGTGCTAGAAAATATCCTTTATGTCTTTGATGAAAATGACTTATTTTACAAAGTAATATTAAGTGGTGATGCTAGCGTAAATGAAGATATGGAATATATCTTGCTACAGCGATTTGGGAAGCCTGATAAACGCCTGCGAAAAAATACAAAATCAATTCGGGTTTGGAATGTTGGTGAGGTAGATATTATTCTATCGGAGCAAAAATCAAAAGACTTTGTGGTACATTTCCAAAGCAATGAAGCTGAAGAAAAATTTGAAAAAGATAATACAACAATTGATGATTTCTAATTACACTTTTTCAATGAGTGCTTCTATTTCTGTTTTTTCTGCTCTATTAGGTTTTTCGAGTGGACTTCCATTTGCTTTTGCAAAACCTACTTCATAATACATAGCAAAATGATCGGAGCCATATTTTGGTAGCTTTTTCATTACAGGAACAATTAGTTCTTTTGAATGAAATAAATGATCTATCGGCGCACGAAAAACCAGATAATCTGCATGAAAAGTGCAGTAAAATCCATGTCCGACTCTCGCATCTATCAAGCGACTCATCTTTTTGAATAACCGCGTAGTTCTTGACCAGGAAACATCATTCAAATCACCACAGACAATTGTTGGATAATCCAAAGGAGCAATTTTTTTTCCAAGCAACATCAATTCAGCGTCTCGTATTTTACTTGTTCTTTCTTCATCTTTCACAGGGGAAGGTGGTGGTGGATGTATTCCGAAAAATAAAATACTACGTCCATCTTGTAATGCTATTTTTGCCCTGATGGAAGGATAATCTTCTTCTACTAAATACATTACTTCCGTTTCTTGAAAGGATAGGCGACTATATAGGTGCATCCCGTAGTAATTATCTTTAGGTACTTTTACTTTATGAGGATAAGTCTGTCCTAATGATTCTTCTAATTTTGCTTCCCAAAGACTGTCACTTTCAAGCGTGAGTACAATATCAGGCTGATGCGTTTCTATTAGTTGAATGAAAGCATCTTTTTCTTTATTATGAAGTAATACATTTGCTACAATGAGGCTAAAGGTCTCGGATTTCGCTTTGGGAAGTGGCGAAAAAGGAAAATATGGGGCAATTTTATAAAACTGATGTAGAAGACCCAAAGCAAGTAATACCTTCAAAATATGTTCTGCAGGTGTTTGAGGTTGTAGAAAAAACACACTAGTAAGCAGCAAAAGGCTACCTATTATAGTCAATTGAATTCTGAAAAACTCAAAGCCTTTATAGAACCAGTATTGCCCTCTGAAAAAAGGAATAATAGTGGCAATTAGCCAAAGCAAGGATAAGCATATAAAAAGTCGTGGCATTTGCTACATTATATTTGATGTTACGCAAGCTAAGAAATTCTAGTTTTTTTGACAAACTCATTTAAAATTCATTATTCAGATAGAAATAGAAAACTTATCAAAATTTCTATTTTTTTTAGCTAAAGGGAAAAAAATAGCATGGATTCCATTGCTTTTCTTAATTTAGCTTTTGAAGAAAAAAATCTATTATAATTAATGGACGATAGCAGAATCATACAACTTTTATCTACCGATGCAAAAACAGCCGTTGCGCTGATTTTGCCTAAGTATGGTGCTGCATTACAAGGAGTCATTTTCAAAATAGTAGGTACGCAGGAACTAGCAGAAGAAGTATTGCAAGACACGATGGTGAAGGTGTGGAAGAAAGGAGATAATTATGATTCAACGAAGGGGAGATTATTCACTTGGTTAATCAATATTGCTCGCAATACTGCTATAGATAAAACCCGTTCTAAAAAATTTCAAACTAATCGAAAATCCAAATCACTCGATGCAGACGTATATGATAATGTAGCGTTTAGTGAAAACATGAACCCACAAGATGTTGGACTACAAAAGGTACTCACAGGACTAGACGAGAAGTACCGTCTGATTATTGATTTACTTTATTTACAAGGATATACGCAGCAGGAAGCTGCACAAGAATTGGATATTCCGCTTGGCACAGTAAAGTCGAGGGTGCGAATTGCCTTGCGTGAACTACGCAAAGTACTATCACCAACGGATCTGATGACTGTTTTAATCATTGAAAAAATAATTGAATATTTAGCATAAAGTGAACGTACAAGAATACATAGCGTCAGGAATTTTAGAGCAATACGTGCTAGGCATTCTCTCCGAGCGAGAAAATGCGGAAGTGCTGCGTAATGCTACGAACTATCCTGAAATTAGAGCAGAGATAAATGCTCTTGAAAATGCGCTCATGCAGTACGCACAAGCTAATGCCGTACCTCTACGAGAAGGATTGACGGAGGAAATATTGAATACTTTAGATCAATTGGGTACAACTCAAGCCTCTGATAATCCAACAAACAGAGCAACAGCAAATAATTCCTCTTGGCTGCCAGTACTTTTAGGAGCATTGCTCTTAGGTGCGATAGGGCTTGCTTTTTATTTTTATCAGCAAAGAAATAAGGTAGTGGAACAATTAAGCACTACTGAAACGACCTTATCAAGCCAAAAAGAAGATTGCGATAAGCTTGAGCAAACTGTAACAGATTTAGCGAATAAGCTTAATATTCTTCGTACCGCAGGCAATCAGACAACGATGATGGCAAAAGAAGGCTCGGAAACAATTGCTTTCGTTCATGCTAATTCAAATACCCAAATTGCTTATCTCGATGCTGGGCAGCTCCCCACTCCGCCCGAAGGAAAACAGTATCAACTTTGGTACATTGCAGATGGTGCGCCGCAGAGTATGGGCGTATTTGAATTGAGTGACGATTTTATTGAAGTCGAATTTGTAGAAACAGCTAAAGTGTTTGCAATTAGTTTGGAAGATGCTGGTGGTAGTCCTGTACCTACCGATATTCAGTTTGTAGGTGCGGTTTAGACATTTCTACTTATCAATTCTCCATTTTCAATTCATATCACAACCACCGTTGTCGTTTGAAATAAATGATACACCCTACGACTAATAATGCCATCACAAGAAGCAAGACAAAATAGCCATACCTAAAATGCAATTCAGGCATATTATCAAAATTCATTCCATACAGACCAGCTAAAAAACTAAGCGGCACAAAAATCGTAGTGATGAGCGTGAGTAATTGCATCACCTTATTTTGCTGAAAGC
>CALGLY010000091.1 GCA_937959095.1 uncultured Saprospiraceae bacterium | reverse complement strand
TACTTCGAGGCTGGCACACTCACCGAAGAAGAACTCGCGAAGGGCTTGACGATTGCGCTTGCCAATTGTGAAATCTATCCAGTCTTCTGCTGCTCTGCTACAGAGAATATGGGGAGTGGGCGTATCATGGGTTTTATCAATGATATTTGCCCGTCGCCAGCCGACCGCCCAGCTGCGCCACTAGCCGGTGGTGGCGAACTCGCTTGCGATAAAGATGCCGAAACGACGATGTTCATCTTCAAAACCCTCTCCGAGCCACGTGTAGGGAATGTGTCCTACTTCAAGGTTTATTCAGGCATTCTGAAAGAGAGCGATGAATTGATAAATGCTAGCAATCAGAATTCCGAGCGATTCAATCAGTTGTTTGAAGCCAATGGCAAGGAACGAACTGCGGTGAAAGAGTTGGCAGCAGGTGATATAGGTGTGACAGTGAAACTGAAAAATGCCGCTACTAATCAGACGCTCAATGCAAAGGGAACAGATCGCTCGATTTTGCCGATTAGCTTCCCAGAATCGCGCATACGAGTAGCCGTGAATCCGCCGAGCAAAAACGATATGGAAAAACTAATGAAAGCGCTTATCCAAATCTCCATAGAAGACCCGACGCTTATCGTAGAGCAATCCGCTACCCTAAAACAAACCCTGCTGCATGGACAAGGCGAACTGCACCTCGACATCATAAAATATCGCATCGAGAAGGTAAACAATGTGTCTATGGAATTTGAAAAACCAAAAATCCCATATCGAGAAACAATTACTAAAATGGCAGAGGGTAACTACCGACACAAAAAGCAATCGGGTGGTTCTGGGCAGTTCGGGGAAGTTCATATGCGTATCGAACCCTACTATGAAGGCATGCCCGACCCTAGTGATATAAGCGTACGAAAGAAAGAGATTACCGATTTGCCCTGGGGCGGAAAGTTAGCCTTCTACTGGTGCATAGTAGGTGGTGCGATAGATGCGAAATATGCGAACGCCATCAAGAAAGGCATCATGCAGAAGATGGAAGAAGGCCCACTCACAGGCTCACAATGTCAAGATATTCGGGTTTGTATTTTTGATGGAAAAATGCACGCAGTCGATTCGAATGATATGGCCTTTATGATTGCTGCTTCGCAATGTTTCAAGACTATTTTTAAGGACTCAAAGCCACAGATACTAGAGCCGATGTATGATTTGGAGATTTTATGCTCCGATGAAACGATGGGTGATGTAATGGGCGATTTGCAAACGCGCCGTGCTATCATACAAGGCATGGAAGGCGATGGGCATTATCAGAAAATACTAGCCAAAGCGCCTTTGGCAGAACTGTATAAATATTCTTCGAGCCTGCGTTCTTTATCACAAGGACGTGCGAAATTCACACAACGCTTTGCTGATTTCCAAGCAGTAGCGATGAATATTCAGAAAGATTTGCAGAAACAGTACGCTGCAGATAGTGAGGCTTAATGAAACGTTTAGAACGTATTAGGCAAAGCTTGCTTTATACGCTCTAAAGTTCATTTTGACCTTTCCCAAAAACAAAATAAAATCTACTTATGGGAAAAAAACAAAAAAACACTGTTTTGTAACAGGCTGATTAACAGTAGCTAGCTAGTATTTATTTTTTTTGGCTGCATAATTGCTATAGTATATTACATAGGTTAAAACCTATTGTTTACCGTATTGCATAGTCAGAACCTCTTTTGGGTTCTATTATAAATAGCTTTTCATATACATGCCTTTTTGTATTTAGCAGAGGGAGACTCACGTCTTCCTCTTTCTGTTTTAGCCCTTTCTAAATGATTTTCCCTACATCTCTAGCAACTCATACGCAAATTAATTATAAAGTAGAATTTATTTATTGTCATTTTCTTGTGCATCCTTGCTTTGAAATGCCTAACTTTGTGGCCTTTAATTTTAGGTTCTATCTGATAGAACTATGATTTTTTGCTATTGATAAATGGATTACCAATAGCTAACTGTGAAATTATACATGGCTAAAAAACGAAAAAAAGGAAAACGCTTTGAATTTAAGGACGAACGCGTTCCTAAACTCTTCGGGATACTCTGCTTATTTTTAGCAGTTTACCTCTTCATTGCGTTCACCTCCTACCTATTTACTTGGCGTATCGACCAAGATCTCGTATTACGTTTCAATTGGGCATTGCTCGGGCAAACTGACCTAGCAATGTCAAATTGGTTAGGCCGTTTAGGCGCGATTGTTTCGAACTCTTTCTTCTATTGGGGCTTTGGTTTGCCTTCTTATATTGTGGTTGTATTGCTCATTATTTTGGGCTTAAACTTGATTCGACGCACACCACTCAATTTGTTTTGGAGTCAATTGAGAACAGGCATCGTGCTACTCTTGATTTTAGCCGTCCTATTCGAGTTCTTGTTTCACTCTAGCTTTCCCTGGGGTGGTGCATTTGGTAGTTCTATCAATTTTTGGTTGTCTTCCTTCGTCGGTACAGCAGGCATGATTGTGTTATTTATTGCACTCTTAGCCGTCTTAGGCGTTTGGACATTCAACCCGAATTTCCAAGAGATGACCATGGAAAGTGCTTCGGGCGATTTGAAGACCCTTTTCAATGAAAAATTCTATGGAAAACGTACAACGCGTAAGCCAAAACCGAAAGTAGCTACCCCCGAAGTACTACGCCCTAATCCTAATCTTGCAAAAGAATTAGCAGAGCCAGAAGAACCAGCAGAAGGGCAAATCGCAATGGAAATTCGAGAGAAAACAGCGAAGCCTAAAGCGCTACAAATCGGAGAAGGGGAACTAGAGATAGAAGCTCCGGTGGAAGAGCCAATCCTCATTGATGAAACGCCTGTTCCTGTTGCACCCGTTCCTATTACTGGTTCGCAGCAGATAGACAATCAAGAACCTTATGATTCGACGCTTGATTTATCGAGCTACGAAAATCCAGTTTTAGCTTTGCTGAATGATTATAACGATCAAAAGTTTGAGGTAGATCGCGAAGAATTAGAACTAAAGAAAGATAAGATTATAGAAACGCTACTTCAATTCAAAATTGAAGTCACGCAAATAAAAGCAACGGTTGGCCCAACGGTTACCCTCTTCAAAGTGAAACCTGCGCCGGGCGTGCGTATCTCCAAAATTAAGAACCTAGAAGACGATATCGCCTTGAGTCTTTCGGCTTTAGGTATTCGTATCATCGCGCCAATACCTGGCGAAGGGGTGATAGGAATAGAAGTACCAAACGAAAAGAAACAAGTCGTTTCCTTGAAAGAAGTACTTGCATCGGAAGCCTTCAAGCGTTCCAAGATGCAGCTTCCGATTGCCTTCGGGAAGACGATTTCTAATAAAGTCTTTGTTGCCGATTTAGCCAAAATGCCTCACCTGCTGATTGCAGGAGCGACCGGGCAAGGTAAATCTGTAGGGATCAATGTGGTCATTATGTCCATTTTGTATCGGATGCACCCTTCACAAGTAAAGTTGGTGCTGATTGATCCGAAAAAGGTGGAATTATTCCCTTATTCCAAGCTCGATCATCACTTCTTATCCTTCTTGCCGGGCAGTCCAGAACCTATCACGACGGAGACGAGTAAGGTAATTCATACGCTCAATTCGCTCTGTATTGAGATGGATCAGCGTTACGATTTACTAAAAAAAGCATCGGCTCGAAACATCCGCGAATACAATGAAAAATTCGTAGCCCGCCGATTGAATCCGAATAATGGACACCGCTTTTTGCCGTTCATTGTGCTAGTCATAGATGAATTTGCGGACTTGATTATGACCGCAGGTAAGGAAGTCGAATTGCCAATCGGTCGTTTGGCGCAGTTGGCGCGTGCCGTTGGTATTCACTTGATTATTGCGACGCAGCGTCCTTCGGTGAATATTATCACAGGTATTATCAAAGCGAATTTCCCTGCACGTATCGCTTATAAAGTGACGGCAAAAGTGGATTCAAGAACCATCCTCGATGGTGGTGGTGCTGATCAGCTTATTGGGCGTGGAGATATGCTTCTTTCCATTGGAGGCGACACGATTCGTCTGCAATGTGCTTTCGTAGATACACCCGAAGTGGAACGTGTAATTGACTATATTTCTTCTCAGCCCCGCTATCCAGAACCGCATTTCCTTCCAGAATTTCATGGCGATGATGTCACCCATTCTGGTAGTGGTTTTAATCTTGCCGTATTGGATGCGAAGTTTGAAGAAGCTGCCCGTTTGGTGGTTTCCAATCAGCATGGCTCTACCTCGATGATTCAGCGTCGCCTGAAATTGGGGTACAACCGCGCAGGTCGTATCATGGATCAGATGGAAGCCCTCGGTATCGTTGGACCTAGTGAAGGCTCGAAGCCGCGTGAGGTTTTGATTTATGATGAATTGGAATTGGAGAAGTATTTGAAGGAGATTAATAGTAAACGGTAGGGGTTCGGTGGACGGTCGCTTCGCTTGACGGTAGACGGGCGTTTATCTTCGATAAACTTGACGGATTTTAATAGATCTTATGTTTAGAAATTTAGAAATAGAGAATTTTAAATCCATTTATAAAGAAAAGATTGATATAGGCAGGATGAATGTCTTTATCGGAGAAAATGGCTGTGGGAAAACGAATATCCTAGAGGCAGTCGCGATGGCTAGTGCGGCGAAGTCTGGGAAGTTAGGACCAGATGAACTTGTAGCAAAGGGTATTCGAGTGACGAAGCCTAGTATTACTTTTAATTCTTTT
>CALGLY010000090.1 GCA_937959095.1 uncultured Saprospiraceae bacterium | reverse complement strand
AAACTCAGTTCATTATTTCCTAAATCAAAATTCGATTGGTAGAATGCATTCGTGATTTCGTAATCGGTATTGTACTTATAACCTTCCGATTGGTCGCGCGCTATGGATAGGAAGTGACTTGAGTTTTCCGTAGGCAAAGAGGTGGCTACCCGTGCGCCAAAAAGGGCATGTTGTCCGCCTTGTACGCTTACTTGTGTGAAGCGTTCTTCAGATGTTTTCGTGATGATATTGATTGCTCCTGCAAAGGCATTTTGTCCATAAATGCGCGCACCTGGTCCTTTCAGGATTTCAATGCGCTCAATATTGCTAATATCCACAGGCAAATTCAAGGAGTGATGCCCTGTTTGAGGATCACTCATTTTGATGCCATTTATCAATATCAAAACCTGATCGAAGGTGCCGCCACGTATACTCACATCTGCTTGTACGCCATGTGCGCCACGCTGCCGAATATCTACGCCCGAAACATAGTGCAATAGTTCTGCCACACTCACCACAGGCGCAGCCGCTATCTGCTCTCTGGTGATAATATTGATTGTACGAGACGACTCTGAGAAAGGCGTTTCGATACGATTTTCATGCACCAAAACATCAGGTAAATCAGCCGATGTAGGCATATCCTGTGCCATCATATTTAGGGCTAAAAGTAACCAGAGTACAATTGTTACTAAGGTTTTCATACGTTTCTATTTTATCAGCAATTCTTAATTTGATTAGATTTTTTGGGAAGAGAGAACTGCTATTTTTTATAAACACTTTTTTTAAGAGGCGGCAAAAGTAGCAAAATTAGGGAGATAGACAAATGCTATACCGCCCATTTGCTCTTTCTAGTCTACCATCTACCTCCTCGCTTTACATATCAGCTAATTGTAAGTAGCACGACAGAACAGAAGGGACTAATTTTGGGTTTTATAAAGGAATTAGAGTAGCAGTCTTTTTAATAAAAATTGAAATGAAAATGAAAAACACGCTTGATGCGATATTGCCTGTTTAGAATTTTAATTTTTATTGAAATTCAGAAATATTACCCAGTTACTATGAAAATTGGAATCACATTCTTCGCAGGCATACTATTATTAGGTGCTTGTGGCCATATAGAAATCCCTTCTACCGATTTGCCAAAGGCATTGGCGACGACCAATCCCGTGCCACCTGAACCATTTAATGAATATTGGTACGCTGGTAAAGCTGAAATCAATAGCTACAATTTGGAGCAAGCACGCTACGGCGAAATTCGACAAGGCGATGCGGTTTTGGTTTTTGTAACAGAGCCTTTTTCTAAAGAACAGCAAGTGAAATTGGATTACCCACAAGGCAATAAGGATGAATTGCCTGTGCTGAAAATGAATGCGCTGCGTAAATTCAATACAGGTATTTATGATTATTCTTTGATGACATCGGTGTTCACGCCAGTGCAATTGGAACAGTTTCCCAACACGCTAAAAGCGAACACTAGCTCCCAAGAATGGTGTGGGCAGACTTTCACGCAATTCAATCTTGATAAAAAGGAGTATCGCGTATCGGGTTATTCTTATTTTGAGTCGGAAGGCGATAAGGATTTTAAAATCAAGGCAGATTTATTGGAGGATGAACTCTTCAATCGTATTCGCTTGCGCCCTGAAAGCTTGCCGCTTGGCGATATTGATGTGATTCCTTCTAGCACTTATACGCGCTTGCTGCATAAGCCTATCCGTCCGACAAAAGCGAATGCTTTCATTCGAGCTATAGAAAGTGGGAAACAATATACCCTCAACTATTTGCACCTAGAACGTACGCTTACGATTGAGTTTGAAGCGACTTTTCCGTATAAGATTTTATCTTGGTCGGAGAATGATGGCGGGCAGCTCACGAAGGCCAGCTTAAAGGAAAGTATCCAATCCGATTATTGGGCAAAAAATAGTAATCGCGACGAAGGCATGCGTCAAGAATTGGGCTTACGGAAGTAATGATGCAATGTGGTAATGATAGAATGCTATAATGAGTGAGTTATTGTTGCATTGTATCATTACCGGATTATTTCATTTCACTTGTCTATAGGTTGAATTTTCTTTCCTTCTACTTTTTCTTTAAGTCGTACTTTTACCTTCACTGGTTTATCGGAGGAATTGCGAAAGGTAATTTTTTCTTGTTCGGAAAGATAGACTTTAGCTTTTCCAAATCGACCTAACCCAAAGCCTTGTGTTTGTTCATTACTGACTTTATCTCGTGCTGCCACTTTAATTTCTGCGGGACCAAGATTCCTTATACTTGCGCGATAATTACGGTCAGAAGCCTCACCAAGCACCAACTCCTGTTGTGGAGGAATTGTACTAATAGATTTACATCCTGTACAGCAGCTAGCTACAAATAGGAATAAAAATAATTGCTTTGTCATAAGTGTGATTTAGATGAAATAATTACTACTTCTTACTTATCCTACAAGATTAAAAAGGCTTTGGATTTTTGATGAAAAAGAAATGACAAAAGGACTCATACTCGGAAAATTCTATCCACTTCATCTAGGGCATCTAGGACTCATCCAATTTGCAGCAAAGCGATGTGATAAACTCATAGTGTTGCTTTGTGCTTCTGATAAGGAGACGATTGAAGGCGCAATCCGCTTACAATGGCTAGAGGAAATGTGCCGCGATAATCCGAAAATAGAGACGGTATGCTTCAATTATTTGGAATCTGATTTGCCAAATACCTCCGAATCATCGAGGGAAGTTTCAAGGGTTTGGGCAATCAAAATAACAGAATTATTAGGTGAGTTAGACCTTATTTTTAGCTCCGAAGCTTATGGCGATTATCTAGCGGAGTTTTTGAATTGCAAGCACATTTGCTACGAACCTGAACGAGTAAGTAAGCCAATTTCAGCGACTCAAATACGAATGAATCCTTTCGAAAATTGGGATTTTATTGCGCCTTCGGCAAAGCCTTTTTTTGTAAAAAAGATTGGTATACATGGTACAGAAAGCACAGGCAAATCGAACTTGGCGCAGCAATTAGCCGCACATTACAAAACGACCTATGTCCCAGAAAAAGCAAGAGACCTCCTAGTACATACCGATGACTGCACCGAAGCAAACCTCTTAGAAATAGCGGAATTACAAGCGAGTAGCATCTTGGAGGAAGTTCCCAAAGCGAATAAAATACTCTTCATAGATACGAACCTGAATACAACAGCTGCCTATTCCAAATTTCTATTCGGAAAAGAGCTAGAAGTGAAACAATGGATAATAGATGCGAATCAAGTTGACTTGCATCTCTATCTCTCCGCTGATGCGCCTTATGTACAAGATGGCACTCGACTCGATAAAAATAGAAGAAATGCGCTAGATACTTACCATAAAAAAGAACTAGAGAATAAAGAAATTTCCTATCAACTGATAAGTGGTACTTGGGAAGAACGCTTTGAAAAGGCACTGACTCAAATCGAGAAGACTTTTTTCTAAAAGCTAATCGAAATATAGTTTCCCAAGTTTTCAATATCTTTACAAGAAACATAACAGGATGCAAAAATATCTAGTTCTTCTCCTATCCATACTTTACGTTGGCGCACAAGCGCAACCTATTGATACGAAACACAGCAGTTATCGGCATGCGCGTGCGTCGCTTTCCAAACTGAAGACCTTACTCGCCATTCCGAATGATGCGAATTTCAAAGAAGATATTGAGCTAAATGTCGCTTGGTGTACCGAGCAATTGGAGCAATATGGTTTCTCTACTTCGCGCCTAGAAACGCCGAGTGTGCCGCTACTTCTAGGCAACTACAAAAAGCAACTGAAAGGCAAACCAACGGTACTTTTCTATTTTCATATAGATGGGCAGCCTGTGGACGCGCAATTTTGGTTTCAGGAAAACCCCTATGATGCCGTGCTGAAAGAACAGCAAGAAGCAGAAGGTTGGGTAGATATAGATTGGGCGCGTTTAGAGGAGAAAAAGCTAAACCCAGAGTGGCGTATTTTTGCGCGTTCTTCTTCCGATGATAAATCGCCCTTTGTGATGTTCTTAGCGGCTTTGGATGCCTTGAATGCCGAAGGAAAAAGCCTACCGTACAATCTAAAAATCATTCTTGATTTTGAAGAAGAAAAAGGCTCTCCGAACTTAGCGCAAGCCGTGCGCGACAACAAAGCAGCATTGGCTTCTGACGCGCTCCTTATTTATGATGGACCGAAACATCTTCGCAATGAACCAACTATTGCTTATGGTGCGCGTGGCATCACGACGATGAGTATCAAAGTGTTTGGGCCGACTTATCCGTTGCATAGCGGGCATTATGGAAATTACGCCCCAAATCCTGCCTTGCGTCTTGCAAAACTCCTAGCCAGCATGAAAGATGAAGAAGGACGCGTCCTGATTTCGGGCTACTACGATGGCATCGAATTGGATGAAAAAACAAAAGCCATTCTAGCAGCCGTGCCTGATGATGAACAAGCCTTGCGCCTGAAATTGGGTGTTGGAGAAGTAGATAAAGTAGGCAATAGTTATCAAGAAGCTTTGCAGTATCCGTCTTTGAATATTCGCGGTTTTGCATCGGGTTGGGTAGGCAAAGAGGCACGGACAATTGTGCCAGCTACGGCATTGGCAGAAGTCGATTTGCGCCTAGTCGTAGAGTCGGATGGAGCGCGATTGAAGCAATTGGTACGCCAACATATAGAAGCGCAAGGGTATCACATTATGGATTCCAAACCGAATGCTAGAGAACGAATGCAGCATGAAAAAATCTGTCAAATCAGTTCGCGCGGGGTCACGGATGCCTTTCGTACTGATTTTGATTCGGATTTGGGCATTTGGGTTTTCAATACGATAAAAAAAGGCTTTGGCGCAGCACCGATTCGCCTACGTACAATGGGCGGTACGCTTCCGACTTCGCCCTTCATCAATACGCTCGATGTGCCAGCGGTCATCGTGCCACTAGTGAATAGCGATAACAATCAACACAGCCCAAATGAAAACCTCCGCCTCGGTAATTATTTCGATGGCGTAAAGACGATTTATGAATTAATGGTTTCGCCCTTAAAATAATTGACAATGAATTGATTCGACTTTTATCATAATTATCATATTGAAAAACTTCGCACTTTAAAATGTGCTTATAACAACTTGCACAATCTATTGCCCCAAGCTTTAGCTTGGGGTTATAAGTCTAAGAGATGAAGAGGCTTTAGCCTCCAACCGAGACGCGGCTAGTGGCTAAAGCCAATTAACTTTTTTGCTTAAATCTCCAAGCTAAAGCTTGGGGCAATAGATATTTTGGGTAAAAAGTGTAATTTGTTATCCACACCTTTAAAATTTCGGAGTTTTTTATTTTGATTGTAATTTTCATTTTAATTCTCCTCGCCTGTGAAGGGATTATTTTCCTGCACTTGGCTACTATCATATACTCGAATAGCAATCACTTCTGCTTCGGCGGTTTTGATGCCATTCGAGTAGGTTTCGCAACGCACTACGGTTTTTCGTTTCTTCACTTCTATCACCGTTGCGCGTAATTCTACTGCATCATTGTTGGAGGTTGGTTTTAGGTATTTAATCGTCATGCTGCCTGTGGCATATTTGTAATTGGGTTCGCTATCGAGTCCTCTATTTTCTAAGCGATAGGCGTGTGCCATAGCCGTATTCATGCAGTGACAATCTAC
>CALGLY010000089.1 GCA_937959095.1 uncultured Saprospiraceae bacterium | reverse complement strand
CATTCTTCCACATGATGCCCTGCCAATATTTCATCAGGGGCAAGCTCTAGCAATCGATCGCGTACCATGCGCTCATAGGCTTCAAAATTATGAACTCCATCCACATTTATCCAACCTTTTAGGCGACTTTGATTTTCACCTGTAGTCACGAAAGCAGTACCTAATGCACCACCCCAACTATGTCCCATCAGGAAAAGATTGATATCCGCACCATAGCGAAATTCTAACAGATTGAGCAGTTGCTCTAAGTCTTCTACAAACTGATCTGTAGTCACGAGTTCATCCGAGAATTTTCCAGTAGAATTACCAGACAATCGCTGGTCCCAATAAACCATTGCATAGTCTTCTTCGAGTGGTTCGGAGAAATCAGTGATGGCATGGTTATAAATCATGGCATCGCCACCAGGGCCGCCATGCAGCACTACTACAAAGGTTTTGGAAGCCGTATTACCTTCCACTAATACAGGCATGTTTGCCCCTTTATGCTCTAGGAAGAAGTGGTCTTTCACATTGGTATCTATAAGGTCTTTGTTACAAGCTGTCAGGGCAGCGAAGAGAATTAATATAGCTATAAAACGAATCATTTTTTTTAATTTTAAATTGGAACAAATTGAAAAATAGACTTAGACTTTTATGCGCTTTCGTTGCTGCAAATCGAAAGGATAAGCTAAGCTGAATTCAAAGAAATTGCGGATACCAACTGCTGTCCCAAATGGAAATTGCGCAAGAAGTTTATACTTTATTTCCCAATTCATATTCTTCCTGCCTATGAAGAAATTGTCCTTTCCCAAAGCGAGAAAAATATTGGCTTGCCAGCTTGTTTGCCCTGCTGCTGCGCGTTGGTCGAAGCCTGTACCTGTGCTAGAAGTGCTAAAAGTCGGGCCATTTCGAAAGGTTTGTAGCACACCTGTGCCTATTCCAAAGCTACGCTTCGTACCCTTCGTTTTTACTTTTCTTCGTCCCAATTCAACGTCTAACAGCAAGCCTGTTTCGCTTTTGGCATGATAAAATCCACCTATATGCGCACCTGCAAAATATTCAACCTTGCGTACTTTTGTTTTGTATAATTCGCCATCGCGATTATATCTTTCGACGCGCTTCACAGTAGTTATAAGCGGATAATCAAGTCCTATTTTTAGTCCTGGTTGTGTGATTCCTTGTCCGAAGTAACCTGCCGATAAAGAAGCAGTCTTTTCGATGCGTTCTTTGGTCTTTTTTTTGCGCTCTATTTTTCCTTCTACTTGTGCGAATATTCCAAGCGAACTAAATAGAAACAATAGACATAAGGTGATTTCCTTTTTCATGTTATTTATTTAAATTGATAGGTGGGCAGACAAAATTAAGTTGTCGATTTGATTTTTTACAAAAATCAAATCGAATAATTATGTCCGAGTACTTACTACATCATAACGTCTATTCTAATAACGTTCATCCTACTTAGATTGTATATCATATTTCATTGAAATGAAGTATCATTATTTTTTAGAGGAAAAAAGGCTTGATAATAGTAGAACAAATAGACAAGCAAAAGAAAAAACGCTATATCCCCGCATCTCCATGTTCAAAATTAAAAGAAAATCCTCTGTATCT
This sequence comes from uncultured Saprospiraceae bacterium, assembly GCA_937959095.1. Classification (GTDB taxonomy): domain Bacteria; phylum Bacteroidota; class Bacteroidia; order Chitinophagales; family Saprospiraceae; genus JAAUTG01. The sequence goes on along the minus strand of CALGLY010000089.1, from coordinate 2,887 downwards.
TCGTGCCTCTGTGTTCATTTTTATAATATACAACAATGACAAAACAAGCTTTCCTTATAGATGGTATCCGCACGGCATTTGGCAAATTTTGCGGCACGCTATCCACTATTCGTACCGATGATTTAGGCGCACTGGTAATAAAAAATCTTGTAGCAAAGCAAACAACTATTCCACTGGAAGCCTATGATGATGTGATCTTTGGCTGTGCCAACCAAGCAGGGGAAGACAACCGCAATGTAGCACGAATGTGTGCGCTATTGGCAGGTTTACCGTTCAGTGTGCCAGGGGAAACCATCAATCGTTTATGTGCTTCGGGAATGTCATCCGTTATCCATGCAAATCGGGCGATAAAAGCAGGAGATGGCGAGGTGTTCATTTCTGGTGGTGTGGAACATATGACACGTGGGCCATGGGTAATTTCTAAAGTATCTAAGCCGTTTGGACGCGATGCTCAAATGCATGATAGTAGCTTTGGTTGGCGATTTGTGAATTCTAAAATGAAAGCCCTCTACGGCACGGATGGCATGGGCGTGACTGCCGAAAACCTAGCCGAACTCTATAACATTAATAGAGCCGATCAAGATCAATTTGCGTATTGGTCGCAGATGAAGGCTACAAAAGCACAAGCAGCAGGTCGATTTGTAGAGGAAATAACACCCGTAGAAATTCCACAGCGCAAAAAAGATCCTATCATTTTTGATACCGATGAATTTATTCGACCAAGTACCACTTTAGAAGCACTTGCTAAATTACGCACAGCCTTCAAAAAGGAAGATGGCACAGTGACCGCAGGAAATGCCTCTGGTCTGAACGATGGCGCGGCAGCACTTATCGTAGCTTCCGAAGATGCTGTTAAGCAATATAATTTGAAGCCTTTGGCACGCATTGTGAGTTCGGCAGTGGTAGGCGTAGAGCCACGCATTATGGGCATCGGGCCAGTGAAAGCCTCCCAGAAAGCACTAGCTAAAGCAGGTCTCACGCTCGCTGATATGGGGATTATCGAACTCAATGAAGCCTTCGCTGCACAAAGCCTCGCTTGCACGCGCGCGCTTGGTCTTGCAGATGATGACGCACGCATCAATCCGAATGGTGGCGCAATCGCAATAGGACATCCATTGGGCGTATCTGGTACACGAATTTTGCATACCGCAGCACTCGAATTACATAAACAAAATAAGCAATATGCACTTGTGACGATGTGTATTGGCGTGGGACAAGGCTATGCTACCATTTTGGAAAAAGCCTAGAAATATAGTAATTTGTGGAATTCATTGTAGATAGGAGATTTAAGGGAATCGGCAAAAAATAATCTACCCACTCTGACTTGTTCTTCCTGCCCGAACAAGCGGAGCAGGCGGGTTTCCTTCTAAAAAATCGAAAAAATAAGTCCGTAGCTATGGCTATGCAATGATTTTTTCAATTCTTTAGAAGAAGAAAACACCTGCGCCATAATGGGTACCTTATTTAGAGCTTGTTGGGAGTTTTTATAAACTGAAAATCAATAGCTTGCGGTTTTGACAAAATGAAAAATGAGCAGCTTATCTGCCTTTGTCGGCAGACAGGTCTGGATATGTTGCTTATTTTTCATTCAGGCTTGTCTGCTACAAGCAGGCGGGTTCGTAAGATATTGGTTTTCAGGAAAGAAAAATCCCAACAGGCTCTTATTGCCGATTCCCTAAAGATGTGAGATAGGAGACTTTATACAAATCTCACATCTTTAAATCTCCTATCTCCCTTTAATAATTCACCAAAAAAGAAAGCGTGCCACTTATCAAATACGTCGTGCTTGTAGTATTGATTGCTAGTATTGTGCAAGCTAGTATATTAGGTGTGGTATTTCTATTCCGAAAAGAAGCAAATCAAAAAGCAAATCTATTCTTTGGGGCATTATTACTGGCTTTCACATCGAGTGCTATTGCTATTCTGCTGCTTCGTTCTCGCACTTTGATGCCTGACTTTCAGCATGTCTATCACCTTCCACTTTGGCTGACGCTTTTTTTTGGTCCATTTCTATTTTATCATGTAAAATTCACGCTTTTTCCTACTTATAAAATGCGCTCCTCCGATGTAAAGCACTTTGTCTTGGGAACTTTACAAGTTGGTTTTCTAATCTATATCTGCTTGCAACCCTTAGCGCGACAAAATGAGATCTGGCAATCCTTTATTATGCCTTATTACGGTCCATTGGAGTATACTGCTTTCTTAACAACGCTCTTTTTATACCTCACTATTTCCTATCGCTATATTCGCTACAAACTAGCTATTCTACGAAAACGACAAGCTGAAAAAAACATCGAAGAAGCCACCATGCTACGCTGGATGGTAAAAGTATTTGTAGTATTAATGTCCATTTATAGCTTTTTAGCTATCACTGATTTCATTGCCTTCAATTTTTACAATATCAATCTCTACGAATTAGATCAATTCACCTATGCAGGCGATTTAGTGTTTGCAGGAATGCTATTGTGGTTAGGTTATCATGGTTTGAAGCAGCTTTCTCCTAGGTTTCATCTTGGTGTTCGAGCGAAGAAATATCTGCGGCAATCGGATGTTTAAGGCGTTCTTTTCTAGGAGGATAATCCTGATGATTGTTTATTCGATTAAAAAAACGCTTGGTTTCTTTATTCCAATTCCTTGCTTACTGGAAGCCAGCGTTTACTGGGGTTTGCGGTTTTGATTTGTGAAAAAAAGTGCTGTGTTTTAGGATTTGATTAGTTTATCAATTTGTTTACCAAGAACTTTATGAGCATTTATTGGGAAAAGGTGTATTTTTGAAGGAAATTAGAGCGCTGATAATATGTCAATACTAGTAGAACAAATTAATAATTCCCCAGAGTGGTTTGATTGTCTAAAACCAAAAATATATTTTTAACGCAACACTTTTTTT
>CALGLY010000088.1 GCA_937959095.1 uncultured Saprospiraceae bacterium | reverse complement strand
AATCGACGATATAAACGCGATGAACTTCCACTACACAAAATATCCGAAATCAGGTCTATCGTGTAGTAATCCTCATGCAGGCGTTCAGGCATTCGGAATGCCATATAGAAGGCATCGAGCGGCACATCGGCAGTCATTTCTATTTTCCGAAAGGCTTCTTGTGGTGCTTCTTGCGATAGCGCACGCGTCGGGATATGTCCTTTTGGAATATTATTAAACCACTTCTCGGCTAATTCACGCACTTTTTCAGGCTTCGTATTTCCTGCCACCACTAGTATCGCATTGTTTGGCGCGTAATAGCTGCTATAGAACTGCTTCACGTCGTCCATCGTGGCATCCTCGATATGCTTTGGTTCTATCCCAATCGTTGGCCAACGATACGGATGCGTCTTGTACACCAAGCTCGATAGGTGATGCCACACATCGCCATAAGGCTTATTCAGGCAAGTCTCCTTGAATTCTTCTAGCACTACTTTGCGTTGGGTTTCTAGTACCTTCTCATCAAAATTGAGACTCAACATCCGATCCGACTCCAACCAAAACGCCACCTCCAAATTCTCGGCTGGCAACAGATTGTAGAAGTTCGTGATGTCGTTATTCGTGAAGGCATTATTCTCTCCGCCAGCCATCTGAATCGGCACATCAAAATCAGGAATATGTGCAGATCCCCCAAACATCAGATGCTCAAACAAATGAGCAAAACCTGTTTTTTCAGGCGATTCATCGCGCGAACCCACATCGTATAGCACATTCACGACCGCCATAGGCGTGCTAGTATCCTCATGCACTACTACGCGCAAACCATTTTCGAGTACAAATTTTGAAAATTCTATCACCTTGTGTTAGATAAATTTTGATTGAATCAGATAAAGCTACAAAGATACAGCAAGCAAATCAGAATACACCAAAAATTATATCCTCTGCATCTATATTCATGTAATTCGTGCAGATTTAGTGAAAAATGAGCGAATGAATGAATTTTTGAATGAGTGAATAATCTACCACTGTTTTTATGTTTTTCGTCCTTATTTCTTTTAGTGGAAAAAGTGATAAAAAAGCGTTAAAAATACTACACTGTTGGAGCTAAAATCACTCCAAGAAAAAGAAATAGTAGCGAGTTAGCAGATAGGTGTGGCTTGCAAAACAGTTCATCAAAGCGAGTTTGTAGGATTTAGCTTTTTTGTCGCTTTTGGAGCGTTAAGAAAGAAATACAGACTTGACTTTTTTTGGTTCGTTTTTTGTGTCAAGACAAAAAATGAACATGCCACACTACGAAACATCTAAAAGCAAAGAAAATGAGACATCCAATCTATTTAGCACTCTGTATGCTCTTAATAAACCTACATGGTGTAGCACAAACAAGCGAACAAATAACAAAAAACACACCACCAGACCCTGTACCTTGTCTTTTTGCCTTAGCAGAAGAAGATTTAGTATTTATACAGAGGGAAGAACGAATGCCGCTTTTTAGAACTTGCGAACCTAAAAGTGACCTATATGCAGCGAATAAAAAATGTAGCAATGAAGCCCTTATAGCTTTCATTCGGGACGGCTTAAATTATCCTAAAAAAGCGAGTGTAAAAGGAACATGTGTTGTCCAATTTGAAATAGATGAACAAGGAAAACTAAGCAAGTTCCGCCTAGTACGAGATATAGGCGGCGGCTGTGGGGAACAAGCCTTATGTGATGCAAAATTATTACCAAGAGATTGGATACCAGGTACTATAAATGGCAAACCTGTAGCAGTCAAATACCATCTCCCCTTTACTTTTCGACTCCAAGACTGAACATTTAAATTGGCAGTTTTTCGATATTGAGGCGTTTCCGTTTTGGGAACGTCTTTTTTTGTACTAATTATGCTTCCACACTAATAGCCGCTTCCTGCTGATACATCGCGGCAATAATATCGGCTTTTGGAATACCTTCTTTTACCAATTTTTCCTCTATCGGAATATCAGAGCGATTTTCATAAACCCAAATTTGTCCATCTACTTTTAACTCGATATGAAAAAGAACATAGTGCGTAAACCTCCCTTTATTCCAACCAAATTTAGTAAGGATGAAATGTTGTTCTGCCTTATCGGTGGTGAGTACGTTATGTAGCTTTGGATAACGCGCATTGGGCAAATAGAGCCAATCAGATAGAAAGGCTTTGATAATCTGTTTTCTATTCAAGAGGTTTTCCATTTTGATGCTAATTTTAAGCCGCTGCTTTTTCTGTTTTTTGATACATTGCTGCAATAATATCAGCTTGTAAAATTCCCTTTTGTGCAAAGGCTTCCTCTACAGGTACATCTGTATTATTTTGATGAATCCATACTTTCGCATCTTCGGTGACTTCGATATGAAAAAGCGTTTGGTGAAAATGTTTTCCATCTTCTATACCCGTGAAAATATGTATAAAGTGTTCCTTCTTTTCATCTATCACCACTACATCACGGGAATGCGGGTAGTGCTTGCTCGGATAGCTAATTCTACTTTGTAGCCAATCCGCTATGGCTTGCTTTGTTTTTAATAATTTATCCATACTTCGCTATATTTCTACAGAAGCAAAACCCGAATAAGCACGCTTATAGGGAGCATGGAAACCAAATACAATATCATCCTTTGCAATTCCTTTTTTTACTAAACGAAGGGCAATTGGATTATCTGTACCATCGTGTTGTATCCATACTTTGCCATCTTCGGCTACTTCGAGGTGCATAAAGCAGCCATAGCTTCGCTTATAGTCATCTAACCAACCAATATGATAAAGCAAATAATGCCCATGTTCATCATCAGCTACGAGTTGACGACGGATATTGGGGTCAGCATAAGTGCCTGTAGAAATATCTTTCTCTAGTATTTCGCGTATCCATTTCTTATGTTGTGTTACTTTATCCATTGTACTATTGTTTCTGTTGCGATGTCAAAAGTGAATATCCTTACGCCTTCTAGCTCTAGGAGTTCTTGCACAAAACTTTCATCAAAAAAATCTTCGTACACGGTTTGTGAAACCGTTAGGAATAGGGTGCGTTCAGGAGCTGCTTTACTCAATGCGAAGTGATAAAACTTAAATTGTCCTAATGCTCTGTAAAAATCATACAATTGCGACATTCCTCCAAAAGTCTTGATTTCTACTGCGATCTTTTCGCCAGCCCGTTCCGCGCCTAATAAATCTTCTGCTCCCAAATCAATTTCTACATCCCGCTTGCCAGCAGAAACCTTAAATGGGTCATGTGTTATTTTCCAGCCATCCTTTTCTAATGCGCGTCTTACGATATAGTGGTCTCTATCTCTTGCCATACTGTTTCTTTTTACATTGGCAAGATAAGCCTTTTTCCGTTTTTTATCAAGTCGCTTTCCTATGACAGCAATACTTGAAGCCTTCCCAAAATTTCCATTGCTCCAATATTTTCCTTATGTTCGCTAGGGATTATTTTTAGGGAATAGGATAAATAATAGGCTACCATTTTGACAGAGGATGTTTTTTGTTTAAGAAATTTAAAAAATCAGTGCGTAGCCGTTGCTACGGACTGATTTTTTAGGTTTATTAAACGGAAAATAGTCCTGTCAAAATGGTAGATTATTCTTATCCTACTCCCTTTACCAAAATAGAAAACCTATGTCTAAAGAAGCCTTGCGCCTGATAGCTGAAGCAAAAGAAAAGAAGAGTAAAATACTAGATTTAGGAAAATGCGGACTCACTGAATTGCCTCCTGAATTGTTTGAACTTACCCAACTAAAAGAACTTTTGCTTTGTAATCAATATTGGGATTATGAACAAAAAAAATGGATAGAAAGTGCAAACAAAGGAGCAGCAAATAAGATAAGCGAAGTACCAACTAACATACGCCAACTCCAAAATCTACAACTACTTCGCCTAAGTGGAGATTATAAATATGGGACTTGGACGGTAAAGGATTTAAGTGCTTTGGAAGGCTTATCCAATTTACACATGCTTTACCTTCGCTCCAATCAGATTCAAGATATTGCCGTACTCGAAAAACTCCCCAACTTACACACGCTTGACCTTAGCTACAATAACATTCAAGATATTGCCGTACTCGAAAAACTCCCCAACTTACACACGCTTGACCTTCGCAACAATCAGATTC
>CALGLY010000087.1 GCA_937959095.1 uncultured Saprospiraceae bacterium | reverse complement strand
GATTACCACCTGAAATTAGATAGAGTCAAAAAAATAAAAAATGCTAACCAACGAAAAAATAATTCGCTTAATCTTCGGCTTCAAGGTAAAACACCTAAGACTACAGAAAAACCTATCGTATCAAGAGTTAGCCAAACTGACCGGTTTATCGACTTCTTATTTGAATGATATTGAAAAAGGGAAGCGGTATCCTAAACCTGCTAAGATTACTAGCATAGCGAACGCCTTGGGGGTAGACTATAATTATATGGTAGCCACGAATGCTTCTAAAAAACTGCAACCGATTATAGATCTATTATCTTCTAAGTTTTTTAGGTTATTTCCGTTGGAAGAATTTGGTATCAGTTTGGAAAAATTGTTGGAATTATTCACGCAAACACCAAATAAAGTAAATGCCTTTATTTCTACTGTTTTTAAAATTGCTCGGAATTATCAAGTAAATGAAAAGCAATTTTACTTAGAGGCACTACGCTCTTATCAGGACATGCACAACAATCATTTTCCAGAACTGGAGGAAGCCGTCGAGAATTTTAAAAAAGAATTTTCTATTAATGCAGTACTTCCTTATTCCTCTGATTTTTTGGAAGAGCAATTATTGGAAATTTATGGTATCAGCATTGACCGCGAGGAATTGAGCAAAAATGAAGAGATTAGCCATATTCGCTCTTATTATAAGGTGGAAACAAAGGTGCTTTATATCAAAAAAGACTTACTTAGTTCACAACAAAATTTCCTAATTGCCCGAGAGTTAGGCTTTCAATACCTCCAATTAGCGGAGCGCCCTTACGAAACTACGATTACCGAGGTGGAGTCTTTTGAACTCCTATTAAACAACTACAAAGCGTCTCATTTTGCTGCTGCTCTATTAATGGACGGTGAAACCTTGGCGAATGATATTCGATTATTTGCGAGAGAAAATAGTTGGCAACCCGACTTATTTTTAAATTTATTAGACAAGTATAATGTCAGTCCAGAAACCTTAGTACAGCGCATGACGAATATTTTGCCGCATCATTTCGGATTGGAAGATTTGTTTTTTATTCGCATCACAAGTGATGAGCAATTGCAATCCTTTAGGATGCAAAAAGATTTGCACCTTTCGCAATTACATAGTCCGTACAACAATGAATTAAATGAGCATTATTGCAATCGTTGGGTATCCATTACGAGTATCAAAGATTTGCCTTCTGTTAAATCCAAAAAGTCTAAACCGTCAATTCTTGCTGATGCACAAATTTCTAAATATTGGAATACCGATAAGGCATACTTATGTATTTCTTTAGCAAAAGCTGGTTTTCAAAACTCCAATAAAGGCGTTAGTGTTACACTCGGTTTATTGGTGAGTCCTCAAGTAAAAAGCATTTTCCACTTCTTAACGGATCCCAAATTAAAATACAAAGAAGTCCACACTACTTGCGAACGCTGTGGAATCGCGGATTGCGAAGCGAGAGTTGCGCCTCCGACCATTATTGAACGGCAAACACGAGGGACTTCTATTTTGAATTCTTTGAAGGCCTTGGGGGTGGAGTAAGGTGGGTAGTGTGTGGTAGAGATAAAGCACTATGCATATTGTTTAAGTTTTTTATTTAAAAATCTATTGAGGTAGAGTAGTACAAAAAATGGGCTAATCATTAGTAATCCAAATCTGATTGGCTTTAAAATTTTTATTAACGCAAAACGTTCTCCATCTTTTTCTCGTCTATAACTACAGCCTTGTGTATTTGGGATGCGCCAAACAGGTATTAGACTATCTTTTTCTGCCAAATAATTTTCAAATTCATCTGATGCGACGTATTGTTCTATTATTTTCATATTCAATTGTCCATCCAAAGAATCACTAACAAAGTAACCTTCAGAGCAATGTACGATAATAGTTCCACCACTAGGACTTGAATAGTATTTAGTAATTACACTTTCATGCCTCAGGAAATCTGCTTCTGCTCTAATAGAGTATTTAAAAACTTTACCTGCTTCTATTGTTGATATAAAAACACCTGCAATTGCAAAAATAGTAGATACCACTTGAGCAATAAAGATGATTACTATAATAATTCTGATTCTTCTTTTCAAAATTTGAATGTTATTCTTTTTAGTATTTGTAGTAACGGTTTTAGGAGGAATAGAGGTTTCCTTCAATAACGGGCGACTTCAGCTCGCCTGTTATTTCTAGCCGCAAGATGATAGGCAAACTTAAAGTCGCCCGTCGTCCTATCCCGAACCTAGCGCAGACGAGCGCGTGCGTGAAGGATAGCAGTGGTATGAAGCACGCCCTAAAGTTGTTAGCTTCTCTTGAATTCTTCCAATGGAACGCGTTCCATTGGAAGAATTTGCAAAAATTGTCAAAGAGCCGTAGATTTTAATGAACATGTGCTGCTCCTGCACCACGCGGTACTCGAATGTTTTCAACAATATCTTGTACTTCTATTGGAGGCTCAGGAGTCATGCGAGATACAATTAAAGAAACCACTAAATTCACAACCATCGCAATCGTACCAAAGCCTTCTGGAGAAATACCAAACCACCAATCTTCAGCAGTACCACCACCAAAATATTGTAATTTATATTTCAACATATAGAAAAGCATTAAGGTAATACCAACTATCATCCCTGTAATCGCTCCTTCTCTGTTCATTCTTTTATCAAAAATACCGAGAACAATGGCAGGAAAAAAGGAGGCGGCGGCAAGCCCAAATGCTAGAGCGACTGTGGCGGCGACAAAGCCTGGGGGGTTAATCCCGAAATAGCCTGCAACAATGACCGCAAATATAGCACCAATCCGTGCCCACATCAGTTCTCCTTTTTCAGAAATATCTGGGTTTATTTGTTTTTTAATAATATCATGCGAAATCGCGGCGGAAATCACTAATAATAAACCCGCAGCGGTGGAAAGAGCAGCAGCTAAACCACCCGCAGCAACCAAAGCAATGACCCAAGCAGGCAAATTCGCTATTTCAGGATTTGCTAAAACCATGATGTCCCGATCAATCGTCAATTCATTGAATTCTGCTTGCCCGACATACTGGATCTTACCGTCCTTGTTTTTATCATCAAAAGTAATCAAACCTGTTTCTTCCCAACTTTTAAACCATTGCGGCATCTGTGTATATTCTTTATTACTTACCGTGTTAATCAGATTAACTCTTGCAAATGCGCCAATAGCAGGTGCTGTAGTGTACAGAATGGCAATCAAAACAAGTGCGTAGCCTGCTGATTTACGGGCATCACTCACTTTAGCAACCGTGAAAAAGCGAACAATTACGTGCGGTAGACCCGCTGTACCAACCATTAATGCAAACGTAATAGCAAAGACATCAATCATCGATTTGGAGCCTGAGGTGTATTCATGAAAACCTAAATCGATATGTAATTGGTCTAATTTATCTAAGAGGAACATCTCGGAACCATCCGTTACCGTACTTCCAAAACCTAGTTGAGGAATAGCATTACCTGTCAAAGCAAAAGAGATGAAAATTGCTGGCACCATATAGGCAAAAATCAAAATACAATATTGTGCTACTTGTGTGTAGGTAATACCTTTCATGCCGCCTAGTACCGCGTAAAAGAAAACGATTGCCATACCAATGAATACCCCTGTATTGATAGGTACTTCCAAGAAGCGAGAGAACACAACCCCTACTCCACGCATCTGACCTGCTACATAGGTAAAGGAAACAATGATGGCACAGATAACAGCAACAGATCGAGCAAAATTGGAATAGTAACGGTCGCCGATAAAATCGGGAACAGTAAATTTTCCAAACTTACGCAGATAGGGGGCAAGTAATAATGCCAAGAGAACGTATCCACCCGTCCAACCCATCAAATAAACAGCTCCATCATATCCCATAAAGGAAATTAGACCTGCCATAGAAATAAAGGAGGCGGCAGACATCCAATCTGCGGCGGTTGCCATACCGTTGGCAAGAGGTGAAATCCCTCCACCAGCAACATAAAATTCTTTGGTTGTGCCAGCTCTTGACCAAATCGCAATGCCTATGTATAAGGCAAAGGTTAAACCTACTATTATAAAGGTCCACGTTTGTACACCCATAATTTTTGTTTTGTTTTAGTAAAAATTTTCACCTCTTCATTTCCTATTACTCGTCTACATCATACTCTTTGTCGAGCTTATTCATCAAATAAATATAGACAAAGATGATAGCGACAAAAGCATAAATTGCACCTTGTTGAGCAAACCAAAATCCGAGTTTGAATCCTCCTATCCGAATGCTATTTAGTGGCTCTGCCAAGAAAATACCTAAGACGAAAGAGACAAAAAACCAAATACTTAGGAGGATAATAAGGTATCGGACATTTTTACTCCAGTATTCTTTCAAATTCTTTTGTGACATAATTAATTTTTAAAATGGTTTGGCAATTCCTAATAATAAGCTACCAAATATGGCGAAGCAATCACTTGTTCTATATCTAGTTGTTCATGAATTTAGGTGACGAATAATTTTCCATTTTTAAAGAGCAGGTCAATAATAGTTAGACAGATAGGGTGCGCAACAGCTCTAAGCGTTTCAGTTGCATTATCAAGAAATTCTATTTTAAAAAGTGTATTCATAACACTTGCAAAGATAGTAGAGATTAGCTTTTGTATTATACAAATCAGAGATTTACACTAAAAATGTGTCGGAGTGTTATACCAATCCATAATCAAAAGTTGTGTTAAGCTGGATAGTGCTTTTTGAATGAAACGAATCCAGCGCAGGCGAACGCGTGCGTGAAGGATAGCAGTGGTATGAAGTGTAAGTACCAACTCAAGTGCAAGTACAAGATTATAAATTGAGGTTGCGCTTGCACTTGCACTTGAGTTGGTAAAAATCTACCTATCGCATTAGCACAATAGGTTGTATTTCACTATAAGTAGTCGTTTGTAATTTCAAGAAATAAA
>CALGLY010000086.1 GCA_937959095.1 uncultured Saprospiraceae bacterium | reverse complement strand
AATACCAACGATAATATCGCCCCAACTGATGCGCCCCGAACGATCTCGATAAGTAGGACGCAAACCTGCTTTGGCTGCACCGCTGCCTTCAAAGACTTCAAAGACCATTACGCCTTCCACTTCTTGCTGACGGAAAGGCGTGATACCTATCGTCGCACGATTGATGCGTCCGTATTGAATCAAGTCAGGCACTACCCAGCTTACTGCATCTACAGGAATAGAAAATCCGATACCCGCATACGCGCCCGAAGGCGAATAAATAGCCGTATTCACACCGATTAATTCTCCAGAAGAATTGAGCAATGGCCCACCTGAATTGCCTGGATTAATCGCCGCATCCGTCTGGATTACATCACGAATAGTAACACCTCCTACTGACTCGATTTCGCGCCCTAACGCACTAATGATGCCTGTTGTCAAAGTCTGATCAAGTCCGAAAGGATTTCCGATAGCATAGGTCGATTGCCCAACACGCAAGCGGTCGGAATTGCCTACTGAAATAGGGCGTAACAGGTTTTTCGGAGCTTTTATTTTTAGTACGGCTAAGTCTTTTTCCGCAGCACGACCCACCAATTCTGCATCCCAGGTACTTTGGTCGCTCAAGGTGACTTGGTAGCGACTTGCTTCTTGTACCACATGAAAATTGGTGATGATATGCCCTGAATCATCCCAAATAAAACCTGAACCTGTTCCTTTGGGTACTTCGGCTAAATCGCGCGAAAAGCGGCTACGTTGTACTACCGCTGAAGTCGTGATAAATACCACCGATGGCGAAGCATATTCAAATAATTCGATGGTCGCTTGCTCTTCTTCGGCAAGGCTATTATTTTTTCGTTTGAAGCTAAAATTGGATGCAGATTCCTCTCTTGATTTTGCTGCAATGGGTTGTTTGCGTTCCTCTAGGGTTTCCGTTTTATCCTCCGTGGTGGCTAAGGCAGCTTCGGTAGTATTGGAAGATTTACCTAAATAAAAACCTAGCCCTAAAAAAGCAACTACAAAAACTAAATTGAAAATGGATTTCATATGGATTGTGTTGAAATAAATGTCTTGTATTAATGAAAACAGGATGAATCTATAGTACATAATTAGCAAAGAAAAAGTTTGAATCGCCCCTTTTTACTACTTCAATAAATCATATTCAAAACTCACGCGCACAAGCCCTGCGGTATTCCGCACGCCGAGTTTATTCATCATATTGCGGCGATGTGTTTCTACTGTACCAACGCTAATAAAGAGTTGCTTAGCTATTTCTTGGGTTGTTTTTTCATCAATGATAAGTTGCAAAATCTCCTTCTCTCGGCGAGATAATCTAGGAAAAGGATGGCTCTTCTTTCTTCTACTCCCCGAAAGGCTATCCATGATAATAGTATTCACTTCTGCTGAAAAATATCGCTCTCCTGCATAAACGTTCTTTATAGCTTTTAGGAGTTCTTCTTTCCCTGCATTTTTCAGTAAATATCCCATCGCGCCTTGTTTCAGCATCATTTTTATGGGACTAATTTCATTGAGCATCGAAATGGCAATAATACGCAAGTTCGGATGGGTAGTTCGTAAGGCTTTGCAGGCCTCAATTCCGTTTCTTTCGGGCATATTTATATCTAGGAGTACGACATCCGCTTCTAGTTGTTCTAGTTTTCTGATGGCTTCATTTCCATTATTTGCCGTACCAACGCATACAATTTCTTCATCTGATTCTAGCAGTAAACGAATGCCATCAATCACCATCTGATGGTCATCTGCTATAAAGACTTTTATTGGTGGTGTTTTCATTGGGAGTATAACGCGAAGGAGCGTAAAACTGTTGTAACCGTAGTAGTTTCATTACTCCAATTCCCCTCGGAGTTCTCTTCTTACATAAGCTTCATATTCTTCATTATTGTGTTTAAACCAAGCTTGTCGAATTGGCTCGTAATAATCCACTACATTTTTAAAATTGCGGAAGGGTTTACTTTTATTCAAAGCCTCTATTATTCCCCTTTCGCTATTAAAATGGTAGGGTGATAGAAAACAACTTTCTGGAAAAAAACCAGCTTATCAGAATATCTACGACCTACCAGTTTTGTGCAGGAAAGGGAATAGTTTATTTTGGATACGCACATCAGAGACTTTTTCTACAAAACGCTCCATAAATTGGAACCCCTCCCGCGAGCTAGGTTTTTCTATTTTGATGTAATTATCGAGGCTCCGTTCTACTTCTTGGATGTCCTCTTCCCATAAATCTCCATCGCCATAATCCAGCATCTCTTGGCTAGGCAATTCTTTTATCGCAGCCGTCTTTTTATTCACATAACAAGTCAGTCCAGCATCCAAACTCTGTGCAATATCGTTAATTTGTTTATTGTCTAATTTCATAATAGAGGAATTTCAATACTCACCGTAGTACCCGTACCAAGCACCGAGTCGTATTGCAAAGTACCGTTCAAATAATGGACGCGCGAGGCGATACTTTTTAGTCCCAATCCTTTTTTAGCATTGGAGTTTTCGCTATTAAAACCCTTGCCGTCATCTTCCACCAAAATCTGAATAAAATCTGGAAATGCCAAAACTTGGAGCAAAACATTGGAGGCATCAGCATGTTTTTGGATATTATTTACCAATTCCTGAATGATACGATAAATCATAACTGCCTTTGTTTCGTCTAGTGTTTGTAGGTCGTCATTCGTATCTAAATCACATTGAATACCCTGCGTTTCTAGCTGCGAAGCGATACCTTCCAATGCGCCTCCTAAGCCCGAAAGCGTGAGCGCGTGCGGCACCATATTATGCGAAATGCGGCGTACTTCCACACAGGCTTCATCTATGAGGATATTGGTTTTTTCGTAGAGTTTAAAGTTTTGAATTTTCTCTAACTCGGTTTCTATCGCGGTAAAATGCGCCTTCACAGAAGTGAGCAAACCACCAATACCATCGTGCAAATCTTTGGCGATTCGCATCCGCTCTCCTTCTTGTCCTTCTATCATGGCACTCATCGTTAGAATTTTCTGCTGCTGTTCGAGTTCTTGTATTTTTTGTTGCTGAATTTGAGTGTTTTTTGCAGCCAATTCGCGCTGATATTGGACTCTATTTCTATACAATAAAAAACCGCCCAAAGCGAATAGCGTACATAATCCAAAAACACCAAGCATTCGATTTTTAGCCGCACTTTGTTGTGCGATGACTTCTTGCTGCTCGAAGACTTGCTTTTCCTTTTCGCGGCTTTCATAAAGCGTCTGATAGTCAGTAGAAAGGCGAAGATTTTCGAGATTAAAAAGAGAATCCTTGAGCATACGCTGAGTCTCTAAATAAGTAATAGCTTCCTCTTGAAAACCTAATTGTTTATTCGCAGCTATCACTTCATCCAAGGTATATACTTGCCAACCGATTTGGTCTTCTTCTTGTGCTAATTCATAGCTTTTTTCGCTATATTTCTTTGCTTCCTCGAAGCGTCCGAGTGCAAAATAATTCCTAGCCAATTCTCGCCAAATGCCTATTTTTTGATTCTTTAATAATTTCCCCTCTCGAAAGCGTAGCACCTCTTCTAATAACTGTAACGCTTCCTGATACTTTCC
>CALGLY010000085.1 GCA_937959095.1 uncultured Saprospiraceae bacterium | reverse complement strand
CCAAATAGCGGTCTACGATACTAATGGCTTCTATATTTTCACTCCAACCCACCAAGCCAGGAATTAGGGAACAGATACCTCGAATAATAAGCTTTATTTTCACTCCTTTTTGGCTGGCTTCATAGAGTTTATTTATCATTGGTCGATCTTGTAGACTATTCATTTTTAGAAGAATCTTTGCTTCTTTGCCTGCTTCTGCATGGGCTATTTCTCGGTCAATAAATTCTACGAGTTGCCTTCTTAAATTGAATTGCCCTACTAGTAGGTGTTCAAATTCTTGTTCAGGTACTTTCACGGTTTCTAAGTAGGAAAACACGCGCCCTACTTCCCGTACTATGCGTTCATCGGCTGTGAAAATTCCTAAATCACTATAGAGTTTGGCAGTTTCTTCATGGAAATTTCCTGTACTTAAATAGGCATACAGCTTAAAATTGCTCCCTTCTTGTCGGCGTACCAACGCAATTTTAGAATGCACTTTTACCCCAGGAAAGCTATAATGAACATTTACGCCTGCTTTTTCTAGCTGTTCGCCCCAACGCAGATTTGCTTCTTCATCAAAGCGAGCTTTCACTTCTATAAATACCGATACTTGCTTCCCTGATTGCACAGCATCAATGAGGGCTTGCATAATACGCGATTTTCGGGCTACCCGATACTGTACAATTTTGATATGTGTAACGGCAGGATCTTTGGCAGCTTCCTCAAAAAAACGTACTACAGGATTGTAGGAATGATAGGGGACATAGTTGATATGGTCTTGTGCCTGAATTGCTCCAAAAAAATCAGTCGTATTTTCAAGTGGATGATAAACAAGAGGAGGAAGTGGGGCATTTTTTAAGTGCTGCAAGTCGAAACTAGGTAAGCTAAAGAGGTCGAAGTTATTATGATAGCGTCCTTCTTGCAGAATATCATATTTATCCAATACGAAGGTCTCTTTTAAGAATTCTAATAAATCGGCAGGCATATCACGATCATACACAAAACGAGATGTAGAACCTACCTCACGCTTGATGAGGCTTTTTTTGATTTTTTGAACTAAATCGCCTGAAAATTCATCATCAATATACAATTCCGCATCGCGGGTCAATTTGATAGAGTAGGTATCAATAATATCATAGCCCGGAAACATCCAAGCAACGCTATGCCGCACAATATCATCGAGCATGATGAGATTATGCTTTCCTTTGGAAGAGGGAATTTCTATAAATCGTGGAAGATGATCGGAAGGAATTTTTACGATGGCATATTTTGTTTTATTCGTTTCCTTATCGCGCAGCCATACCGTGAGGTAGAGTGCGGAATTATTCAGGAAAGGGCGAATTTTATTTTTCACTAATAAAACAGGCTGCACAAAAGGCAACATATGATTTCTGAAATAGCTTTCGATATAAACGCGCTGTTCTTCATCCAAATCCAAGCGGCGCAGTAAGTGAATATTGTGCTTTTGCAGTTCAGGAATAATATCTTTTTCAAACATTTTACTGAACTCTTCCTGCTGCTGATGTAAAATGCGTTGAATTTCTCGAATCACCCGCTTAGAACTAAAATCTAGTTCGCGTTTCGATTTTTTACTTGCCCGCAAAATATTTCGATGCGTTGCCATGCGCACTCTAAAGAATTCACTCAAATTAGAAGAGTAAATTGCCATAAATTTGATGCGCTCAAAAAGTGGAACAGAAGGATCTTTTGCCTCTTGGAGTACCCGATAATTGAAGGATAACCAACTCACATCGCGATCAATATATGGAATGGACGCATTCGTTTCTGCTATGGTAGGCTGTAAGTCTGGCATGATTATATAGTCTATTAGTGTATTGGTCTTTAGTCTTTAATTATCTAAAGACTAATTTACCAAAGACAAAATTAAAATAACGACATCTGTGTATCTTCAGGTCGCTGATAGAATTTTGGACCACGCGTACAAATATCATTTATTTTCTTTTGTACGGCAGTCTGTAAATATACAGCTAAATCGGGAGCTAAAATATTATCAGGTTCATGCGGGAAAAAATAAATTTCTGATACGCCCTTTGTTGTCCACTCATCGAGTTGCTGCACCCAAGCATCAATGCGTGTATAATCCGTCGGATCAAGGGCATTTCCCACAAAGCGTATCATCGTGCGTGCATTTGTAAGGCGCAGATGTAGTACATCGCGCCTGCCTGCTACATCCGTGATTAGTGCTGTTGTATTTTTGTGTTTTAGCAATTGGAAAAATCGCTCTAAGGCTACTGTGTTTTCAAACCAGCTTTCGTGCCGCAATTCGATAGCAAGTGGAATATAGCTTGGAAACTCTTTAAGAAATCGTTCTAGCATTCCTATTCTATCTGCCCCAAAATAGGGTGGGAGCTGCATGAAACAACAGCCCAATCGTTGCTCTAGTTGCTGAATGGTACTACAAAAATGGGATAAGTTTCCACTTTCTAAGCCTAAATCTCGGCTATGACTAACGGACTGTGGCAACTTCGGACAGAAGCGGAAATCGTCAGGTGTTTCGGCTATCCATTTTTGTATGGTTTCGCTAGTGGGTATACGGTAATGCGTTGCATTTAGTTCTATGGTATTGAATTGCTGTGCATAGTATTTCAGAAAATTGCTTGCTTTTGTTTTTTCAGGATATACTTTACCTACCCATTCTTTCATATTCCAGCCTGTGCAGCCGATATACAATTTAGGCGTACTTACGCGTTTATATTTTGCAAGCAAAGCGTCA
>CALGLY010000084.1 GCA_937959095.1 uncultured Saprospiraceae bacterium | reverse complement strand
GATGTTCTCGCAGTCGAGGCGAAGCCAAAGATGGTATCTCCTCTCGCAGCCCAAAGGGCGGTCTAAAAAAACAACATTATGAGCAAAGTAATTCTCGCCTATTCAGGCGGTTTAGATACTTCTTTTTGTGTCAAATATTTGACGCAAGAAAAAGGCATGGAAGTCCATGCAGTCACCGTGAATACAGGTGGTTTTTCGGCAGCACAAGTCGAAGAAATAGGACAGAAAGCCCTTGCGCTTGGCGCGGTTTCCTATCACTGCATTGATGCCTTAGAAAGTTATTATCAGCGATGTGTGAAATATTTGATTTTTGGGAATGTATTGCGAAATAATACCTATCCACTTTCGGTGAGTGCGGAGCGCACCTTTCAAGCTTTAGAAATTATAAAATATGCCCGAACAGCAGGCGCGAAAGCCGTAGCACATGGCAGCACAGGCGCAGGAAACGACCAAGTACGCTTCGATTTGATTTTCTCCGTTTTGGGCGATGAATTGGAGATTATCACGCCTATTCGAGATATGAAATTATCGCGTCAAGCGGAAATCGAATACCTACAAGCGCAGGGCGTAGATTGGACTTGGGAAAAAGCAAAGTATTCTATCAATCAAGGTATTTGGGGGACGAGCGTAGGCGGTGCAGAAACCCTTACCAGCAATACCTATTTGCCCGAATCTGCTTGGCCATCGCAATTGGAAAAGCAAACTTCCGAAATAGTAAGTCTCCAATTTGAGCAAGGCGAATTGAAAGCCGTAAATGAGCAAGTATTTACTCATGCGGTAGAAGCGATTGCTCATTTACAAAGCCTCGCTGCGCCTTATGCTATCGGGCGCGACATCCATGTAGGGGATACGATTATAGGCATCAAAGGTAGAGTAGGTTTTGAAGCTGCCGCGCCTATGATTATCCTAAAAAGTCATCATTTACTAGAAAAACATACTCTTACGAAGTGGCAACAATATTGGAAAGAACAACTCGCCAATTGGTACGGCATGATGCTCCACGAAGCGCAATTCCTCGATCCTGTGATGCGAAATATCGAAAGTTTCCTAGCGGATACACAAACACCCGTTTCTGGAAAAGTCCTCGTAAAACTACTGCCATATCGCTTTGAGATACAAGGAATCGAATCGAAAAATGATTTGATGCAAGGCAAATTCGGGCAATATGGCGAAATCAATAAAGCGTGGTCAGGCGAAGATGTCAAAGGCTTCACCAAGATACTATCGAATCATTTGAAAATACAACAGCAAACCCAACATGGATAAAATCAAAGTAGGCATCATAGGCGGTGCGGGCTATACCGCAGGCGAATTGATTCGATTATTACTGCATCATCCGCAGGTGAATATCGCTTTTGTGCATTCGGAAAGTCAGACGGGCAAACCGATTTATAAGATACATCAAGACTTGCTAGGCGATACCAATTTGTGTTTTACGGATGAAGTCAGCCAAGCAGTAGATGTCTGGTTTCTCTGCATGGGACATGGGCGATCTAGGACATTTTTAGAAGCCCATCCACCCGAGGCGAATCTGAAAATTATAGATTTAAGCAATGAATTTCGCCTAAAAGCGGATAGGGGAACTTATGTATATGGTCTACCCGAATTGAATCGGGTAGCCATTCAACAAGCAAATTATATTGCCAATCCAGGTTGTTTTGCGACGGCTATTCAGTTGGCTTTGTTGCCTTTGGCGAAGGCTAATTTGCTACAACAGCCCATTCATGTCCACGCCATCACAGGTGCAACGGGAGCGGGACAACGACCGACTTCCACCACACACTTCGCTTGGCGCGACAATAACCTTTCTATCTATAAAGCTTTTCAGCATCAGCACTTGGAGGAGATACAGCAAAGCGTGACACAATTGCAACCCGACTTTGAGCAACCTATTAATTTTCTTCCGCTACGCGGTAATTTTTCAAGAGGCATTTTTGCCAGCATCTATACCGAACTAGAGGGAGACTTAGATTATTTCCAAACCTTATATACAGCCTATTACGAAGATGCAGTTTTTACGCACCTAACAACTGAAAATCCATCGCTAAAACAAGTCGTCAATACGAACAAAGGCATTCTTTACTTAGAGAAACAAGACGGAAAATTACTCATTATTAGCCTAATTGATAATCTATTAAAAGGCGCATCAGGTCAAGCAGTACAAAATATGAATTTGCTACTCGGATTAGAAGAAACAATGGGCTTAAATTTGAAAGCTTCTTATTTCTAAAATAATGCTATTCTGAACGCGGAGACGCAGAGGCGCGGAGAAATTCAAAAAAAGAAACTCTGCGCCTTTGCGCCTCCGCGTTCAAAAAAAGAAACAATGAATCTATTCAACGTTTATCCTCTTTTTGATTTGGAAATAACACGGGGCGAAGACAAGTATGTCTACGATGAAAAAGGAGCGCAATACCTCGACTTCTATGGAGGACATGCCGTTATCTCGATAGGGCATAGTCATCCGTATTATATAGCACGTGTCACGCGACAATTGCAGCAATTGGGTTTTTATTCTAATTCAGTACAGAATCCGTTGCAGCAAGCCTATGCTAAAAAACTAGGCGAACTTTCGGGCTGCGAAGACTATCAGCTATTCCTAGTCAATTCGGGAGCAGAAGCGATTGAAAATGCCTTGAAAGTGGCTTCTTTTCATACGCAAAAGAGTAAAGTCATCGCCTTTGAAAAAGCCTTTCATGGACGGACTTCGGCGGCGGTGAATATAACGGATAATGCAAAAATTCAAGCCCCCATCAATACAAAATATGAGAAAGCCCTAGTGCCGCTAGGCGATATACAAAAAGTAAGTACGCATTTAGAGGGAGGTGATGTATGTGCCGTGATCGTCGAAGGTATTCAAGGTATCGGAGGGATTCATGTGCCGTCGCCTTCCTTTTTAGAAGCTTTGGCAAGGCTTTGTAAAGAACATAACGCGCTCTTAATTTTGGACGAA
>CALGLY010000083.1 GCA_937959095.1 uncultured Saprospiraceae bacterium | reverse complement strand
CAGCATTCAAGTATCAAATGCACGTACAAAATCAGGCTTGAAATGGTAGTATTTCATAGGCTAAAGTCGAGATAATATTTAGGGAAAATAAAAAGGAAATAATCCTTATTCCAGACGCAAAGGCAAATCCGTCAATCGCTCCCCCGTAATCCGTCACACCACATTCCCGATAGCTGCGCCACTAATACCTATGATAATGCAGCCTTCACATTGCGCTTTCACTTCTATGACTTTACTGATTCGTGTTGTGGTCTCTTCGTTTCCAAGTATTCCTAATCGGAATTCCACAGGATTTTTATCCACTTTCAATGCCATTTCATCTATGAAGTTCTCTATCACAAAAGTATTGGCTAGTAGACCTAAACTGCACCAAAAACTAGTCGCGTGAGTACTTCCTTTTTTTAAATGCAAAAAAAACTTACATTAGATTATACTTAAAACTGCTTATAATTTTCTTGGGCTTTCACACCGTCTCGAAGAACAGCGATCAAAATTGTATCAATACTTTGTGAAAGTAAATAGGCTTCTTGTTCAGGCATAGGACAATTTAATTCAGCAAACGCCCAAATCGTTTTATCTAATAATGGCTTCATTTTTTCAGATTTATTATACTCTGCTTTCCTCTTCAATTTGAACTGCAATTTCCAGAAATTATGCTCTGCCTCAGATATATTTGTAAAGATAGTCCAATTGCCAGGCGAAGTACTTGTTTAGGTTCACTCGACAAAAGGATAGGTTCGAAATAGGCATGAAGTCGCTGTTCTGCTTAGCTATTTTACTCGTCGAAACGGAATTGTAGCCATCATTGGCGAATAGGTCTAAAGCAGTTTTCAGTATTTTTCCTTTTTGTCTGTCATATTAATAGTGAGTAATCGCTTACAAATAAAAAAGGTAATAGCCAATAGTGTTATGAAATTTTATTTTTGATATTTTTAGCCTTGACTTAACATTTTACAAAAAAAAGCAAAGAAAAAGCCCACTAACAGGTTTACCTTTTACAATTTCAATCATATATATATGAGACACCAATTTACGGACAAGGAATTGTTCGATAAAATGAAATTGGGTGATAATGAAGCTTTTAAAATTATATATAAAAAATATAGAGCAAACATTATCAATCAATTGCAAAAAAAAGGGCATAATAATGAAGATGCAATAGATATTTTCCAGATTGCTTTAGCTCGACTCTATGAAAAAATTTCGAGTGGACAAATAACAGAACTTTGGAAAGGTAAAACTATTGGAGCTTTGTTAAGCTCTTTTGTAAGAAATGTAAGTTCAGAAATTTTTAACAAGAACAAAAAGGCAGTTTTAGATACTTACTTACTAGAATCATTAATTGAAAAAGGAGAAGATAAGGCAAAACAAGAAGCTAACTTTCAATTAATAGAACGTTCTTTGATAGAAATGGGCAACCCTTGTAAAAGTTTGTTAGAGGCTTTTTATTTCGAAAAAAAGTCATACGTACAAATTCGCGAATTATTTAAGTATAAAACCATTGATTCAGCCAAAAATGCCAAAGCAAAATGCTTAAAGCGATTAAAAAAACTCATCTCTAATCACTAGCTACACTCTCAAAATCTAAAAATTATTGACATGGAAACATTAAATTCGCAAGAGGAGCGACTATTAGAAAAAGGCATTATTTATACTAAGCGTAGAGCATTATTAGCAGACTTGAAAGCATTGGAAGAAGGTCTACCAAATGTAGAAGTAAATCCTGATAAATCATGGTGGATGCAAAATTGGCCTTGGCTATTATTAGGAGCATTCTTAACATTGGGCTTATTAACAATTCTTTCTCGTGACAAAAGTCCTACTATTCCTCAACAACCTACTCCAATAATTACTCAACCAGCAGTAGTTGCTAATAATGCTTTATTTCAAAAACATTTTACTCCTTTTGAGGACATCATCACGACTTTAGGAGAAGGCGATAAGGTAAAACAAAGGGCTTTTGATGCATATAATGCAAGAGATTATGAAGCCGCTATACCACTACTTGAAGCTTGGTATGAAATAGACAAAAATCCTATTGCATACCTTTATCAGGGCAATGCACATCTTGCATTGGGGCAGCCAGATCAAGCTATTACTAAATTAGAATTATTTAAAATGAATTCTTCTAACTTTACCAGTCAAGCCAATTGGTATTTAGTATTAGCTTATCTACTCAAAAAGGATGTTGCCAAAATTGAAGAACTAAGTACACAACTAGAAGGTAAAGAACAAGCAATTAATGAAATTCTACAACAATTGATTTCTGGGTAAGACATCTAATCTTACAAAGATCTTGAATTAGAGGCTAATCTTTAGTCTGTCATTTCAAGGCTTTTGTAAGATTAGAAATTTAATTTTTTTCATTTGATTTAATACCAAAAAATATGACGCAGCAGAATAATTTCGTTGGCTACGTTCCTCACAGAGGAAAGTTAAACGTAGTAAAAACAAATACAAATCAATTTATTGGATTTGTAGAGATTACTGCACTAGAAGACCCTACCAACGGTCGTTTGAGTAATGGATTTGGCAAGGTACAATTTATGTATTTCAAAGACTATATCGTCGAAGATGGACATCCTGTTTTCAAAGATTTTGAAGTAGATAAAAATAACGTATGCAATTTCCATATTGCATTTATGCGACTTCCGCCTCAATTAGACTATGTACTGATTGATGAAAATGGCAATGAAAAGCATAGTATGCCAGTGGAAAAGATGTATTTCGGACTTACGCTACTGAATTTGCATGAAGAAAACGATACGGAATCTTTAGCAAGCAAGTTCTTTATTCCACCAAATCACCATTATGATACTGCCGCTTCTAGACTAGAAGATGATACTTCTATTGGAGGTAAGCATGGTTGTGAATCTTTCATTGGATTCGGAAATCAAAGGGTACCTTTATTCAACCAGAAGGATGAAGAAAGGAATGAAATGAAGTATCTTCTAATGTTATTGGGTACCGATAACACTATTGGTTTCTGCTCTATGAATTCTGATGTGTTACAAGAAAGAGTAAATAGGATAATTCATGCGCAAAAAGAGGACGACAAAACCATAAACAAAATAAAAGTCTTAGGAGTTAGGAACGATAGTCCCAAAGTATATTTTGTAGAAAATTTTACAGACAACTATGGTATCCACTTGATAGAAGACGAAGAAGATGGGTGGGAACTCGGTAATTATGAAATTCGCCCATACAAAATGTCTGAGTCAGGTACACAAATAGTAGACGCTACTGAAGTAAATATAGAAGCAGTGCCTATATAAATAAAATGTTATTGGATTTGTTGATTTATTTATGAATTGACATCAGGTCATAAATAAATCAACAAAATCCAATAACATTTTTTCCTTCCGATCAGTATATTAATTTAGACAAATAAAGCTTGACCAATAAACTGGAGAAGCGAGTTTAGACGCACTAGCATTTTCGATATAATCCAGCTTTGCTTTTCTTAATGAAGCAGGTATTTCATTCGGTGATTCTATTAATTGATCATAAAAAAGTGGGAGCATTTTCTTCATACTATAATCCTTAGTAGCCCATAAGGTAGAAAGTACAGTATTAGCACCTGCTTCTATGAAGGTACGTGCTAGACTATATCTTCCCTCCCCTTTTTGTATTTGCCCGTCTGCAGTTTCACAAGCCGCCAATACGATTAGTGGTGTTTGAAATTGTATTTTTTTGATTTCAAAGCCATGAATTTCATCATGAACCAAGATTTTATTATTCAATTTTCTAAAAACCAATCTATTATTTAAATATTGTGAATTATCTGCCATAGCATGTAATGAAAGCTGCATTATATCAAAGTTTTTATTAGCATATTCATTAAAGCTTGTAACATTCGCATCTGCCCCACAAAAAGAAGTTTGCTTTAGGGTAGTAGGCTTTTTATCTAAATACTCAATAATTTCTGGTCCACTCATAATATCGTTTAGAGAAGTAGAATCTTTCTTGTAGTTATTACTTTGATTCATATCTATACATGAATAGGAAAACGTTAATATATCAAGTGGAACTGTAAGCGAAACTTTTCTTGTTTCATTAAGCAGAAATGTTTTGATGGAGAAGCTATACGAAATATTCCAATCCTTCACTAGATAAGGTAACTGCTTGAAATTAATATTATCCCCCTCTACAGTTTTAGTAAGCAAGGCTTCAAAGGGAATGTTATTCAATTGTTCATCAGGTACAATAAGTACTCGATTTTTAGATGGTATATGTTTATAAAAAGGAGCTATAAGTAATTGATGTAATTTATGTGCAACACTTAAATAATTAGCATCTGTTTGTGTGCTTTCAGGCTTCGATAAGTAATCACGATATACCCCAATTAAGCTATCTAATTTTGGTTCTTCTACAGAAAACACTAAGAATGTATCCTTTTGTAGAAGCACCCCCTTAAGTTTACTTCCTTCACTTATAGAATATTGCAAGACAGAAGTACTCCCCTGCTTTGCCACATACGCTTTGATATCCTCGAAAGGTGTAATATTATTTTGCTGCAATTTGTAAGAATGATATTTTGGACACTGCTGTTCTATTTGTTGATATAGTTGCGATAAATCCAGCAGCAACATCTGTAAATCTTCTTCGACTTTTGGTGTAGAAGCCTTTAATTTTTTCCACTTTAATTCTTCCAATTGCTGCTTTAGCTCTTTTTGTCGCTTCACGAGTTTTGTTTCACTACAAGGAATTTCCATTTCATCGAAGATTTCCATGTCTCGAAAGAGTGAAAATGCTTTTAAGCGTTCTAAAAATAAATTGGCTTTTACGAGATAACTTTCATCCCTTGTCTTTTCAAATAGTTGAAAAGCTATGTCTGCAGCCATAGGATAATCAAAAGCTGCAACCTCTGCTAAGAAGTTAAGTGCTGCTTCATTATTTGCCATTAAGGAATAATTA
>CALGLY010000082.1 GCA_937959095.1 uncultured Saprospiraceae bacterium | reverse complement strand
CATAGAAAAGCCAATATGACTCTTTATAATTGTATCTGCGTGTTTACTTTTTTCACTATTGTTGCTATTCATGACGCGCTTTTTTACTTCGTTTACGGTTACTTCTATCAATTTTTCTCTCAACATATATTTGCTTGGTTTAGTATTCGTAGGTAAATGAGAATTAAAAACCTTATTGAATTATTAGCCTCCTATAAATTAGGTTGTTTTTATTCCCAATTTCATTAAAAATAATCTTTTATCAATATCTTTCCATTTGTCTTGTCTTGCTTGTTTTTCTCGACTATACAAGCATGAATTAAGACGAAATGCTATTTTGTTTTATCTCTGACAGATATTTTAAACTCTATTCAAGACATTTGTACTTTTTATTCGTTCTAATAATTACTGTTTTGCAGTAATGGAATTTAGAGTATGTTTGGAATTTTTAGGAAAGAAAAATCTAAACATGCTCTAAGATTTGACAAAGCCTTCTATTATGTTAAGAACACTCATAATCACAATCTGTTGTATTAGTCTTTCAGTAATGCTTCACGCACAAGGTGCAATAGATGGCTACATGAAAGGCACAGGCAATACCGATTTTGCATTAACCTATTCTACAGAATCTTATGACATCTATCGCTTCGGCGCAGAAGATCGGATGCTGGGTGCTACCTTCAATTCTGTCAATTTCTTCATGGCGCATGCGCTCTCCGATTCGATAGATCTTATTGTAGCATTACCTTATATTTGGACGGATAAAAACAATAAAAGTCTCCAAGATGCTATCCTTGCTATAAAGTATCGCAATCAGCGCAAATATTATGAAAATTCAGCTTTGTCTATCATTACTTCGGCAGGAGCGAGTTTTCCAGCTTCCAATTACCCCACCACTGTTTTTCAGCCAATAGGAGAGAAAGCAGTAACTTTTCAGGCGCGTTTCTTGGTGCAGTATGAGTTATACTCTGGTTTCTTTTTTCATCTACAGACAGGTTATGATTTGCGAATAGCACCTAGGTTGCAAAATGCTATGCCCGTAGTAGCAAGAGTTGGTTTTGGTTCTTCTAAATTATACATAGATGCTTGGCTCGATTATTATCGCACCTTCAATGCAGGTGTGGATGCACAGATAGCTGGTGGACAAGGTTCTACTTGGCTTAAAACAGGTGGTACAATTTACTATGCTATTACCCCTAAAATGGGTGTATTCGTGGGTGCAGCACGCTATTTGGATGGACAAAATATTGGACTTGCGACGCGCTTTAATTTAGGTGTCGTCTATAAGCACCAGCGTAAGGCTGGAGCAGGAGATTGAAAATTAAAAATGGAGCATTAAGGGGCATCTTTCTATTACTTCCAAGCTTTAGGATTCGCTCGCCACGCTTTTAAAGTCGCTACTTCTTCTGCTTTGATGTAGTTACTAGCAATCGCTGCTTCTAGCAAGGCATCATAATTAGAAAGTGTTGCAAAAGGACAATTTGCTTTTGCAAATAAATCACTTGCCTCCGAAAAACCATAGCTAAAAATTGCTAATGCACCTACCACATTACCACCTGCTGTGCGTAATGCTTCTACTGCCTTCAAGCTGCTGCCACCTGTAGAGATTAAATCTTCAATGACGAGGATGCGCTGCCCTTCTTTCAATTCACCTTCTATGAGATTTTGTCGCCCATGCGCCTTTGCTTTCGAGCGTACATATATAAAAGGTACATCCAAGGCAGCAGCGAGTAGTGCGCCATGCGGTATGCCTGCTGTTGCCACGCCTGCTACTACATCAAAAGCAGGCATCTCTTTTGACTTTTCTACAAAAGCATTCACTATCGTTTTTCGCACCGCAGGGTAGGAGAGTGTAATACGATTATCACAATAAATAGGGGACTGAATACCCGAAGCCCAAGTAAAAGGATTTTGTGGATTTAATTTTATTGCATTTATTTGTAGCAAATGCGTTGCAATATTAGCAGCGATAGACATCATTATTTCCTGTTTTGGCTTTTTGGCAATACTCTTTATAAATAAAGTCTAATACCCTGCCAAAGAGCCGTTTTTTAATCCGCGCAAATGTACGAAGTTTACATCAACGAAACACCTTTTCGCTTATTAGCGACAGAAAATGCGACTGCTCTTCCATCCAATGAACGGAATTTAGTAGGACGCTATCCAGGCAAATCAAAGTTTTTACTGAATTATATTGATATGCTAGAGAAAAACGATACCTACGAGTCGGTTTCTCTTCATTCCGATGACTTAGCTCAATTGATTGCTGATTTTGAATCCTTATATAAAATATTAGAAGCAGGAGGAGGCTTAGTTTTTAATGAGAAAGGCGAAACCCTCTTTATTTTTCGGCGCGACTTTTGGGATTTGCCTAAAGGGAAAATAGACAAAGGTGAAACGAAGGAGCAAGCTGCCGTGCGAGAAGTTCAAGAAGAAACAGGCTTGCAGCAAGTGACGCTCGGCGATTTTATCTGCGAAACGAACCACACCTATAAAAACAAAAAAGGTAAGCGAATCATCAAACGTACCTATTGGTATCACATGACAACGACCGATATGGAACTAATTCCAGAGACCGAAGAAGATATAGAGCAAGCAATTTGGCAAAGACTAGACAAATTTATATCTTTGCGTCCGCGAGTTTACAAGAACATTATGAAAGTGATTCGCACTTACCTCAATAGTCCATTTTAAACATACTACCTAGTACAATATATTCGCGTTTTTTAGTGTTTATATCACACCCGCACTTTTTTTGAATTACACATACTATGAGCCTGTAAATGAGAGTTTAAAGCATAATATTGTTTTGTAATATATAAAAGAAGCTATCAAAATCATGCAGACTAAAGTTTTAATCGTTGCATTCTTTGCTCTAACAGCAAGCTTTGCAGCAGCAGCACAAGCAAGTATCAGCACAGATGCTCATCAAGCATTTCCAAGTGCTGTAGAAGTTCAAGAAGCAGGAAATTCAGTTTACGCAGACGTTGAAAATGATTTATATTTCATTGACTTCGAAAGTCTAAGCGTAAATTTGAATGATATTGTAGTGACAGATGCCAATGGAGCAATCGTCTTAGAAGAAAAAGTATTTGATTTACCGGTCAATACCATCTACGAATTAGATTTAAGTAAATACCAAAACGGAAAGTACCACATTGAGCTACGCTCTTATACGGCTACAATCCGCAAAGAGGTAACATTAAAATAAAAAAATAGGGTGATAAATCAATTGAATTTATCACCCTATTTTTTTTGCCATATATTTAATTTATACTTAGCAAACATGCTTAAGTATGATTCGGTCTGTGGATAAGTCACATGAGATAATGTCTCATATCTAATCTAACACCTTCTCCAATCGGATTCCGCGCGAACCCTTAATCAGGAAGTGTGTATTTGTGAAGTCCTGCTTTGCGAACCATGCTTTTAATGCCTCTACATCTGTAAAATGCAGTGCTTGCTGCTGCTTTATCTTTCCAAATTCAGTTCCTATCAAAATCGTTTTATCAAAGCCCAAATCAATCGCGAGTTGTAGGATGCCTCGATGTTCTGCACCACTATATTCTCCTAGTTCTAGCATATCGCCGAGTAGTACGATTTTTTTCTCTGCTTCTATAGAGGCAAAATAGCGAAGCGCATTTTGCATACTTGTAGGGTTCGCATTATAAGCATCGAGCAGATAGGTATTGCTCGCTCGCTCGACTATTTGAGAGCGATTATTGGCAGGAATATAGCTTTCAATGGCAGCTTTAATTTTTGCATCAGGTACTTTGAAATACCTACCTACCGTAATAGCCGTGCAGATATTCCTAAAGTTATACTCGCCCACCAAGTGACTACTTATTTCAATATGCTCCGAGTTTTCATTGATTATTTCCAATTTTACAAAGGGCTTACTACGCGTCATGCGTACATGGTAGGGACGCTTGATATGGAGTTGTTTAGCACTACCGTAGGGTATTTTATTATTCTCTTTAGATAACTCCTTTAAATATTTTTCTTCCTCATTTATAAAAATCCTACCATTTAAATTATGTATAAATTTATAAAGTTCAGTCTTTGCTTTTTTAATATTCTCTAAACCACCAAATTCTCCAATATGCGCTTTCCCAATATTCGTGATGATGCCGTGCGTAGGCGCAGCTATAGAACATAAAGCGGCAATTTCTCCCACATGATTCGCGCCCATTTCTATCACGGCTACTTCTGTATTTTTAGGCATTTTGAGCAACGTAAGTGGGACACCGATATGATTATTGAAGTTGCCAGCCGTAGCATGCGTAGGGTAGTGGCTGCTCAAAACGGCTGTGATAAGTTCTTTGGTCGTTGTTTTTCCATTACTACCCGTTATTCCAATCACAGGAATACTGAATTGTTGGCGGTGATGGTTTGCCAATTGTT
>CALGLY010000081.1 GCA_937959095.1 uncultured Saprospiraceae bacterium | reverse complement strand
AGACAAATAAAGATGACCAAACGACTGTAAAAAAGACGTATGAAATACACTGTACTCGCATTCTTTCTACTATTTAGCTCGATTCTATCCGCACAAATTGGAGGCGATAATGTCTATGAATTTTTGAATTTTGCGCCTTCTGCGCGTGTTACTGCTTTGGGAGACCATCTCATCGCTGTCCGTGATGATGATGTGACGCTTGCTTATGCCAATCCAGGCTTACTCAATGCATCTATGCATGGGAAAGTATCCTTCAATCATAATTTTCATTTGGCAGGTATTCGACATAGTTATGTTGGCTATGGTCATCATCTGAATGCAGCTAAGTTGAATATACATGGAGGTCTACAATTTATTAATTATGGGGAATTCGATGCTGCCGATGTCTTTGGTAATCGTACAGGTACATTTGATGCTTCGGAATATGCAATAACATTAGGTGCAAGCCGAGAATTATATGAACGAATGTCTGTTGGTGTGAATCTAAAGTTTATCGGTTCGCAATTTGAAAGCTATAATTCCTTAGGAATTAGTACCGATATAGCAGGCGTTTATCACGATACCAGCAAGCAAGTAGTAATGACCCTTCTATTCAAAAATATTGGAACACAACTCAGTACTTATACACTTGACAATAGGGAGGATTTACCTTTTGAAGTGCAAGCAGGTATTTCAAAACGACTGAGTTATTTACCATTTCGTTTCTCTATTATCTATCGTTATCTCAATCGTTGGAATATCCGCTATGATGATCCCAACACACAAGAAAGTTCGATTTTTATTGATGATACCACCACGGACAATCCTACAAAAGAACGTATTGATAATCTCTTTCGACACTTTGTTTTCAATGGAGAATTTCTTTTCGGGAAAAGCGACAACTTTCGCTTACGATTTGGCTATAATCATTTGCGCCGACAAGAGTTGAGTGTGAATAATTTTAGAAGCTTAGCAGGTTTTTCAGCTGGCTTTGGATTCAAAGTACGTCGCTTTCAAGTAGATTTTGGACAAGGCTTTTATCATCTAGCTGGAGGCATGCAGCACTTTAGTATTTCCACTAACTTAACCGAATTTGGGAAGGGCGTATTGTAATACCAATCCCATAATCAGTCTATAAAAAAGTTAAGCCCCAAAGTACATTGCCTTAGTTTTTACCAACTATAAAGCATTCAAAAACAAATGAAATGAAACAAACATTCAAAAAACGGTTTTTCAGATTGCTATTCATCCTATTGCTAGGATTTTTATTGTTGTTTCTATTTAGATTGATTTACGGATACACAGTACCAAGAAACGTATCATCCAACCAAACTCAGTTTTTTGAAAGTGTATTGAATAGTAGAAGAAATTATGCCACAAAAAAGTATGAGATAAAGTCGAATAACACCACACAATCTGCTACAAAAGTCGATCAGAAATATGAAAAAATCGCGGAAATAAATACGAAATCGGCAGCATTTGAAAAAGAAGAAAAGCAATCGAGAAAGCAAATCGAGCGGTATCGTGCTTTGATACAGTTTGAACAAAAAAGCGGCAATAAAGGACAACGAAGGCTGAATCTACTGATTGGTGTGCCTCCTGAAAATTTTGATTCTTTGTTTCATCATCTTATAAAAATAGGGGAAGTTCAGGCGAAGCAAATCACTAAAAAAGACAAAACCAATGAATACAAAGAGCTAAATGCGAAGAAAGCCTCCTTAGAAAAAATAAGAAATTCCCTCATAGAATTAAAATCAAAAGGCGGCAAAATTGAAGAGTATATGCAATTGGAAAACCGCATTTTAGAAATCGAACAAGAGTTACAAGGTTTGGGAGTGAGTCTGGGAGATTTTGATGATGAAAACGAATTTTGTACCGTTCAGTTTTCGCTCATAGAAGGAAAAGAAGTCAAAATAAGTTTGCTTCATCGGATTAAAGTTGCTCTGGAATGGACCGTCAAAATCTACTTGCAAATCATGCTGCTTTTATTCTTTTTGACTCTTTCTGCGTATTTTATTTTATCTACAATAGATAAATTGAAAGTGATTGAACGCCTTATAAATACGAAAAAATAAGCGGAATCTAAAAATAACACACTATGAAAAATACAGCTTCTCCACAAATGATTTTAGTAGCAGGGCCATACCGTTCTGGCACGAATGACGATCCCATCCTAATCCAGAAAAATGTGGATGCCATGAATGATATGGCACTTCATCTCTACGAAATAGGGCATCTTCCAGTACTTGGGGAATGGTTTGCTTTGCCGCTTATAGAAACTGCAGGTTCAAAAGAAATGGGCGACAAAATCTGGAATGACTTATTCCATCCTGTAGCTATTCGCTTGATTAGTAAATGTGATATTATCCTGAGGATTGGAGGACTTTCAGGCGGCGCCGATGAGATGGTGCGAATAGGAAAAGAAAAGGGGAAACGCATCATATTTAGTACGGATGAATTATAAAAACCTTGCTTTAATAATTGCCTTGCTTGTAGGGATAATGGGCTGTTTTTCTGCGGATGCACCACAAGAAGAACAAATCGAAGAAGCCTTAGTAATTAGCTATATCGTAGACCCATTGAAGCAAGATGTACGCTTCTTTTGGAAAGATACAACAGGAAACAACTATGTAAATTTTGAGAAACTCCAAATCGACCTGCAAAAGCAGAACAAAGAATTAGTCTTTGCGATGAATGGCGGGATGTACAATAGGGATTTATCCCCGCAAGGCTTGTACATAGAAGCGGGTAAAACCTATGCAAAAATAGATAGAAAAGAGGAAGGCTATGGAAATTTCTACCTTCAACCTAATGGTATTTTCTACTTGACAAAAGACCGAAAAGGCGTAGTCTGTACTACACAAGATTTTGTAGCAAATGCTGCTATTGAATACGCCACCCAATCTGGTCCAATGCTGGTAATAGCAGGCGCAATTCATCCAAAATTCAGGAAAGGTTCAGAAAATTTGCACATTCGGAATGGAGTAGGGGTGTTGCCAGATGGCAAACTCCTTTTCGCGATGTCGAAGAATAAAATCAACCTTTACGATATTGCTTCTTACTTTCAGCAGCACGGCTGTGAAAACGCGCTCTACTTGGATGGTTTTGTATCAAAAACTTATTTGCCCGCTAAAAATTGGAAACAAGAAAAGGGCAAATTTGGCGTGATAATAGGCGAAATAAAAAGATAAAGAGAAGATTTCAAGTGCAAGTTCAAGTGCCAAACTCAAGTTCAAGTTAATACCAGTTCGTTCCATTTAGGCGTATTTTCATTTAACTCTTGCACTTGCGTTTGGCACTTGGACTTGCACTTAATTTTAGCGCGTAAAGTCCGCTTCATACTCGCGCCTATTCCCCACAGCATCCGTCAACACGATGCGTAGCTGATGCTGCCCAGCAGGAATGCGCCCATCGAAGCGATGAAGCAAGCGGTCATTTTTAGCATCATATTCCATCAAAATCCATTGCCCATCCACCGTAGCCCGATAGTCAAGTCCTTTCGCGCTGCCACCTGTACTGTAGTTATCATCTATTCGGAACGTCATGCGATTTTTGCCACGCATATTCGATTGAAAAGTCTGCGGTTTTATCGTAGGTGGCACGGTATCCACCATAATACAGAAATCGCCAAAGTTGCGAGTTTTGCCCCACAGCCTACCGTCTTTCCACTTATTCCCCATATTTGTGATGCTGTTCTTTTTGCCACAATTTGCTACAAAAGCCTTATCGCGTAGGTGGGAAGGCAAGGTAGTAGGTTCTATCGCAATGTCGCAATACTTGTGCAAGGGCGTGCGACTATTATGGATATGATGCACTGCCGAATGCACATTTTCTGAATAATCGGTAGAGGTTTTATAGTCCAAATAAAGCGTTTCATAGAGACTTTTTTTGGGAAAATAAAGATAGAGCGCGCCATTATCTATCGCGCTTTCATCGTCGTAAGGGAGTACATAATTGAAGCGTTTTTCGGAAATAGCGGTTTGTGTTTGAGATTGTTTTGCCCAAAAGATCAAGCGCGTCGTATTGCCCGAAATGTCTTCCGTCACCATCGTGATTTTGGTCGCTTTATTTTTGGAAAGCTGCACCACACCTCTATTGATTACATTCTTATAAAAAGGTAATTGATTGCCAGGTAAAAGATAACAGCGATTGAAGTAACTTTTTTTAGTCACGCGTTCCTCATAGTCCATGTGGGCATTGATACCGCGTGTCTGATGAAAGGCAAAACGCTCCGTCGTGAACTGATACCACAATTCCTCATCGGAGTACATCGAGATGCGATATACTCCATTCCAATTGGTCACGCCATTCATGTGGTCGTAGGTTTTCAGCGCGAAACCTGCCTGATTTGCGCCCACATAAACCGTATCGCCTTTCACATAGTGTCGCGTTTTGCCCTTCTGAATATCATAGGAACGAGCATCTAAGGTCTCTCGTTTATTGTTCAAGGCATACACCCGAATTTGGTGCAGACGCGGAGCTTGCGTATCTGCTACTTTCAATCCAAAAAGCAAAGGATTAATAGGTTCTTCCGTACCTGAATCTCGAATTTCGAAATGCAGATGCGGGCCTCCTGAACTACCCGAATTGCCGAGTTTTCCGATTTTATCGCCTTTCTGAAAACTGATTTGACCTGCCGAAGGATATAAATCGACACTAAAAGATTGACGTGCATATTGCTGTTCTTTCACATAGGCTGCCAGTTCAGGTGAAAATTCACTCAAGTGGGCATATACGGTAGTGTAGCCATTCGGATGGCGCATATAAATGGCATTGCCATAGCCGCCTGCTTGCACTTTCACGCGGGCTACATAGCCATCACCCGCTGCTAAAATAGCTTGGCCCGAACCGCCAATCGTGGATTTTATATCAATGCCTGCATGAAAATGATTGGAGCGCAATTCGCCAAACGAACCCGACAAGCGTAATGCGCCATTGATGGGAGAACGGAAATAATCGGTGGGATAATTTACATTATTTTCTTTCGAATTAATGGGGGCTTTTCTAAATTCCGTATGTTGGCAAGTATGTTGAAAACAAGAAGTATGCCCAAATAATGAAATCGTGAAAAAAGAAAGAAGTACGAAAATGCTTAGTTTCTGCATTTGTATTTTATTTATTTTTTGAACGCAGAGGCGCGGAGGCGCAGCGAAATATTATAAAAATACTCTG
>CALGLY010000080.1 GCA_937959095.1 uncultured Saprospiraceae bacterium | reverse complement strand
GTTACTGCTTCTGCTTGGATACCTTTCACATTTTTGCTATTCACGCGCTCAATGAAAGCCTCTGGAAAGGTGCGTTCTTGTCCAAATAAGATACCGATTTTCTTCATTTCGATTCAAGTATTGTTATGATTGTCACGATTTAGTAGAAAGGGAATATTTTCCAGTCACAAAGGTAATCATAGTCTTGACTTCTATAGCACCCAGAAGCTATGAATTTACAGGAAGATCATAACTTCCAAACATGAAGAACAGAAAGCAATATTTCTTAGAGCCAAGAAGCGTTTAGTTGAAAAGAAATAAAAATCACCCCAAAGCGAAAATCTTAAGCAAGTCTAATAGATTTCGACTACTTTTGCGCCTTTCTTCTAGAGGGCAAAAAATATAGCTTTCATTCTTTTACTTAAAAGCGCACTTCTGCGTTTCATAGCATCCTATCATGAGCGACTTAATAAAACACGAATGTGGTATTGCAGTAGTCCGATTGTTGAAGCCATTGGCCTACTATGAGCAAAAGTATGGAACGGCGCTTTATGGCATGAATAAGCTACGCCTACTGATGCAAAAACAACGCAACAGAGGTCAAGACGGAGCAGGTCTTGCTACTATCAAGCTAGATATGCCACCAGGGAAAGAGTATATGAATCGAGTGCGCTCCGATGGACCGAATTATCTAGAAGATTTATTTAAGAAGGTCTATAAAGATTTTAAGGGCGTAAAAGCTAAAAAACTTCGGGACACCGAATGGTTAAAGGCGAATAAAGATTTCATGGGTGAATTGCTTTTGGGTCACTTGCGCTATGGTACACATGGTGTAAATGCTAAAGAAAATTGCCATCCTTTTATCCGAAAAAACAACTGGATTGCACGGAATCTTATCTTAGCAGGCAATTTCAATCTTACTAATGTAGATGAGCTTTTTGGGCAATTGGTAGGCTTGGGGCAAGCTCCTCGCGAGAAATCAGATACTATCACCGTACTCGAAAAAATAGGACATTTTCTCGATGATGAAGTCCAACGTCTGCACACTTGGTTTAAGCCTGATGGCTATACCAATTCAGAAATCAATAACCTCATTTTCGACAACCTCGATATTCAGCGACTCCTAAAGCGAGCGAGCAGAGATTTTGACGGTGGCTATGTGATGGCTGGTCTCATAGGACATGGAGATGCCTTTATTATGCGCGATCCGGGCGGAATTCGCCCTGCTTTTTATTATGCCGATGAGGAAGTAGCTGCGGTAGCTTCGGAGCGACCTGCTCTGCAAACGGCTTTTGATATTAATATTAATAAAGTGAAAGAAGTCACGCCTGGTCATGCCCTCATTATCAAGAAAAATGGAATGATTAGTGAAGAAGCATTTACTAAAAAACAAAAGCGTAAAGCCTGTTCTTTCGAGCGCATTTATTTCTCTAGAGGCACGGATAGAGATATTTATTTGGAACGAAAAAAACTAGGCGAACTCCTCACCGAACAAGTGCTAGAAGCGGTAGATTATGACTTTAAAAACACCGTCTTTTCCTTTGTTCCAAACACAGCAGAAGCTGCATTTTTTGGACTATTGGATGGCGTAGAGAAAAAATTAAATGAACTCAAAGAAAAAGAGATATTAGCTCTTGGAAATAATATAAAACCTAAAAAACTACAAAAAATACTTAGTCAGAAACTCCGTTCCGATAAGTTGATTGTGAAGGATGCTAAGTTGAGAACCTTTATCACAGAGGATGCTTCGCGCGACGAATTGGTATCACATGCCTACGATGTGACCTATGGGGTCATCGAGAATGAGGTGGATACTATCGTGATATTAGATGACTCCATCGTGCGTGGTACTACGCTGCGGAGTAGTATTCTACGGATGCTTTCGCGCCTGCGCCCCAAGCGTATCGTCGTGGTGTCTTCTGCGCCTCAAATTCGCTATCCCGATTGCTATGGCATTGATATGTCGAAGATGAAAGATTTTGTTGCTTTCCAAGCCTTGGTAGCTTTGCTGAAAGAGCGCAAAAAAACGCACCTTCTCCAAGAAACCTATCAGCGATGCAAAGCACAAGAAAACTTACCCAAAGAAAAAATGAAGAATAAAGTCCAAGCCTTGTACGATCAATTTAGCTATAAGGAAGTATCGGATAAAATTGCAGAAATTGTGTGTCCAAAAGGCATTAAGCCCAAAGTAAAGGTAATTTATCAGACCATCGAAGACTTACACAAAGCTTGTCCAAATAATAATGGCGATTGGTATTTTTCTGGCGAATATCCTACAGCAGGAGGCACTAAGGTGGTGAACAAGGCTTTCATAAACTATATGGAACAACGAGATGAACGAGGGTATTAAAGTCGAGCTAAACAAGATGAAAGTTAACATTGATGACAAAAACTCTTTGACAGGAAGAATGAACGGTATTTTAAAAGCAGTAAGTAGTGAGACAAAAATTAAAATGACAACTTCTTCACCCCTCTTTTCTCCTTAAATTCCCTCTCGCCATTGGAGTTTCCAAAAATTTCCCTTCCTTTTTTGTCCTTAACAATTCGTATCTTCGCAGTCGTTCTGAATTAACGCATATATCAAATTAGGAATGACTAATATTATTTTATTTGGCCCTCCGGGTTCAGGAAAAGGAACGCAAGCGAAGTTTCTTGCAGAAAAATTTGGCTTATTACACATCTCTACGGGCGATTTGTTTCGCTATGAAATAGGGAATAATACGCCATTAGGATTGGAAGCAAAGAGTTACATTGAAAAGGGCGCGTTAGTTCCTGATTCGGTGACCATAGGAATGCTAAAGAATAAGTTGGATGCCAACACAGACGTGAAAGGCGTTATTTTTGATGGTTTTCCGCGCACCATAGCACAGGCAGAGGCATTAGACCAATTATTAGGAGCAAGCGAAGCAGAAGTGAATGGTATTATTTCATTGGAAGTGGCAGAAGAAGAAATTGTACAACGGTTACTGTTAAGAGGTAAAGATTCGGGGCGTGCCGATGACCAAGATGAAACAATTATTCGTAACCGAATAAGTGTATATCATAAAGAAACTGCTCCTGTCTTTAATTTTTATGATACAAAGGGAAAAGGTATAAAAATAGATGGCATGGGAGATATAGAGGCCATCGCCAATCGCCTAGAGACGGCTGTAAAAGCTCTATGAAGAGAAGATAATACGCTTACTTTTTCTGCGAAAATTTTACGGCTTTTCACTCGGATTTTTAAGTAGTTTCTAAGAAAAAAATAGTATAGAAAACTCCGATTTTTGGAAGAAGTTGGACGATATAAAAAAAAAATGTATTTTTACGCCATAAATAGAACTTTTTCATAGAGTTTCTATAACCTGGTTTCTAACTATGTGAACCTTTAGAAGCCCTATCTTATCGCCTGCATAAGATGGGGCTTCCTTCGTTTTAGGGCTTTTTTATTTCTTCTTTTTCCCCTTTGAAATACTCATTCTATCCAACATAACTACAGCTAAAGTAGCAAGGCAAAAGGTCATTAACGGCAAAAATACGATAGTAACAAATTGCATCAGGAAGTCTTTGTTATAGGTCTCAAATACGAAGGCTCGGAATAATAAGGCGGTAGCTAATAAAGAACCCGCAGCTATTACAATTAGAAGAATAGAAGCAAGGAGTATCAAAAAACGACGTGTGACTGATGACATGTGGTGTGGTTTTAGATGGCTAAAATTACAACTTTCTAGAAAAAAATAATAGCGATAGTCTACAAATTGAAAAGCCTTTTGAAGGTTTTAAATCTTCAAAAGGCTCCTGCTCAATCATGCCTTCCCAAAAACACGGGTCCAAAAACCTTTCCATACGGAAGTCGAAAAATTGGAGTCATGTTTCTTGCGAATTGCTCGTACACGTTGGAGTAAAGGTTTCCCTTTTTCAGGATTGACCATCGCTACATAAGCTGCAAAACTCTGTAAAGACAAAAATAAATTTTTGCCTTTCCCCCAAGTTCTCCCTGCTGGACCGTTTTGTTCTATTTTATACAAGACCGCCCGAAATTCTTTCAATTTTCGGCGACTGATATTTGGTTTTTCATTGACCACGATGCCTGTCACTTCGCGCCGCGCGCCTTTTCGCATAATTTGCAACTTATCAGGGTGCAAGCGGAAGCCTTCATCTTGTACGATTTGTTTCACTTGCCACAGCAATCCCCCAATCTTATCTTGCCCTTCGGATTCCATAGCCGAAAAAGTCAAATCATCGGCATAGCGGCTATATCGAAATCCGATTTTTGCAGCCACACCCGCCATGCGTCTATCCAAGCGGCGGCAGATAATGTTCGTGATAGCAGGACTCGTAGGTGCGCCTTGTGGTAAGTAGCGTTCACCTGTTTGTACATAATAAGTCGTGCCATCTATTTCCACGACATCACTTTCGGGTTCGGAGCAAAGCAGCGCGAAAACGGTCGCCATTTGTTCGGAATAGCCCATTTTGCAAAACATTCCTTTGATGCGCGGATAGCTAATCGTTGGGAAGAAATCTTTCATATCTAAATTAATCACCAAAGTCTGTCCTACATGGATTTTGGCATTAGAAAGAATCGATTTTTGTGGCACAAAACCATGCGCTTCTTCCTCGATGGCATGTTTGTAGAGAATATTTTCGAGCAACCAATGTTGTGCGTTTTTCAACAAATACATAGGCGCAGAAATGACGCGTACACTCCCCTTATTTTTTGGAATTTCAAAGCGTTTGTAATGACTCGTAGTTGCTACTTTCTTATTGAATACCAACCAACGCAACTTCCCTACGCTTAGGCTCATCGCGGCAGCTAGGTTTTCTATATTTTCGTAAATTGGTAAGCCTTTCGCTTCCAATTTTTCAATATCGGTTTCTTTATTTTTTAACCCATAAGATACTTCCTCACCCAAGTAGGTAATATCTGTTGCTTGACGGACTTTCCAAGCTTCGGCGCGCGCTTTTTTATCGGCTTCGCGTTTGGCTTTGGTTTCTGCGCGTCGTGCTTTTGCTGCTTTCATGCGTTCTTTTCGCATACGGCGCATCATGACCTTGGCATTGTCTTGTTTGCGTTGCTCGCGCAAGAGGGTGTTCAGGTCTTTTTGCAAGCTCGTTTCTTTCCGAATGAGTTCCTCTTGCAAAGTCGGTTCGCCTTCCTCATCGGGCCAAAAACCATAGCGTTGCATCTCCTCCAAAATGAATTGCGAACGGGAAGTTTCCTGAATGATTTTCATCAATTCCTTACGACTTCGCTTTGGAATTTCTTGCTCGTTGATAGGTGTGGTGTTCATTTTATTGAATTTTGATACCTAATAACAAAAAGGGAAAACGGGCAGCAACTTCGACAAACCAAGTACTGGGCGCATCTACTCCGCACTTCACGGGTATAGTGCAATTTGTTTGCTACGCAAACCCACCGCAAAATGCACTATACCCGTACAGAAGTGCATCCACGCGATGAGACCAGTGGAGAATGGATAAGTAAGTAACTTGAATGACGCTAACATCATTCCTAAAGCAAGCTCTTTAGCTGCCCAATTTTCCCAGTATACTACAATCGGAAAACATGAATCTCTTCGACTATCCAAGAACCATAGCTATCAACTCCAGCGATATTGAATATAAATTCTAATGTCTTCTACGAAGATCAACCGAATTAAATTTATATTCAAAGCATCGCTATCCACCCGATAGCAATGGGGAACTATGT
The DNA here is from genome assembly GCA_937959095.1 of uncultured Saprospiraceae bacterium. GTDB lineage: Bacteria > Bacteroidota > Bacteroidia > Chitinophagales > Saprospiraceae > JAAUTG01. The sequence goes on along the minus strand of CALGLY010000080.1, from coordinate 15,035 downwards.
GTTAGTAAATAACTTGAATGACGCTACCATCATCCCAAAAGCAAGAACCATTCATAAGGAAATCCATTGTAGAAAAAACATTTATAGTTGAATCAGGATTTTCAGGATTACAGGATTTTCAGAATTGGCATCTTAGATGCCTCCTATATTAGAATTCTGCTGATTCTATAATTCTGAAAATCCTGATTAAAAAGAGAAACCGACACCATCTTCGACAACCAAGGCACTAGGCGAATCAACTCCGTACTTCAAACTAGTAGTACATTTTGTTTGCTCCGCAAACTCACCGCAAAGTGTACTACTAGTTTAAGAAGTACAACCACACGATGCGTCTAGTGACGAATGGATAAGTAAAAAACTCGAATGACGCTATGTATTATTTGTTCAAAAATCAATCCTCCTTAGATTTCACAAAGCGATACGAAATGTCGCTCCTTAATTGTCGCTCCATTTTCGTATAGTTTATGAAATGTCGAATTGATTTTTTGAACTACTCATCATTCCAAAAGCAAGATCTTTGATGTGTCAGTTTCCCGTATGTAAAAGAACGTTTATAGTTGAATCAGGATTTTTGGGATTGTAGAATTTTCAGAATTGGCATCTTAGATGCCTCTGATATTATAATTCTGCCAATTCTGTAATCCTGAAAATCCTGATTCAAATAAGAAAAAGAGAAAACCAATCCAATCTTCGACAAACCAAGAATCAAAGTTATCAACTCCGCACTTCAACTATAATACGTTCTTTTGCCTCTACGAGGTAGCACCGAAAAGAACTGTATTATAGTGACGAAGTGCATCCATACGATAGCTGTGATGGCGAATGGATAAGTAAAAAACTCGAATGACGCTTTCATCATTCCAAAAGCAAGATCTTTGATGGATTGACTTCCCTTTTTATCTGAATCAGGGTTTTCAGGATTACAGAATTAGCAAAATTGACGTCAAAGACGTCTACTAATTATAATTCTGCTAATTCTACAATCCCGAAAATTCTGATTGTATTCGTACTGCCAACAAGTGCGCGCAAGGTCCTTTTCGCAAACCATTTTCTTTAAAATCGGTACAGCTACAGGTTGCTTGCACAAGTTTTTGGTCTTCATTAATCGTCAGTTCGCTTTGGAAAGTAGTGTCATCGACACGCACCTCTCCTTTTAGCAATCGCACCTCTTTATTTTCGCCTCTCGATAAGATCCGCACCGCACCCGCTTGTTGCCAAGCGTGGGCTTGTTCCTCTAGCGGCGAGCTATAGCGCAGCTTTTCTACTGGAATGCCATCTTTACTCAATTCGCGAGCGCGATAGCAATTCTTTGTTAAGTCAAAAATCGCATTGCCTTCCTGTGCGTGAGCAGTCATGGCAGTATGTACGGTAGCTTTATCAAAGCCTGTTGTTTTCGACAATTCATCTGTAGTAAGCGACCAACTTTGGCGCAAGGCTTGATAAATAGCCCCTTTGCTCGTGCTATCTACTTGCTGCATACTGCCCATTAGGTTGAATTGTCCTGTACGTGACCAATCGTTGCTTGTCCAGCCCGAAAGTCCGAGGGTGAAGTGCAAATCATCCATGCCGACGATATAAAAAGAAGGCAAACCATCGCCTAGTAAATGTACTTTCACGCTTTGCGCTATTGGCATTAGACGCTCTAGTGTCAGCAAACGGCGACGACCCCAAACCTTAATTTCACGCGCCTCTGCACCCTGATAGATGGATCGCACACAAGTGATTTCTTTATCCCAGGGCTTGAAGCGAATGCGAATTGGTTCGCCTGGCTTCAGGATGTATTGCATATAGCGCGGGCTGCTTTGTGCTTTATTTCTGCGAAGCAAAAACAAGACATTCCACAAATCCATCGGATGCAACTCAAAGGAAACCGCAGGCAAAGTCATCGCCGTACTAACTTGCAAAAAGCCGCGTACCCACGTATCGGGTAAATCTATTTTTTCCTCTTTGTAATCGTCCTCGCCTTCGGTTTGTACTTCAAAGCCCGAAGGGTCAATTTTAAACTGAGTGTCTTTGTAGGTTCTGATTTTTTGAAATTCATTATAGAGTGCCGAAGAGTAATCAATATTGGTCGTGCCGCACTCGAAGGTGTTTATTTTATCGAATACATTATAGTCGCAAGCTAGGCGCGCATAAGTCGATTCATCTTGACTGAAACATTCAAAAAATAATTCATCTGGATGCACCGTAATCACAGGATCTAGCACAAACCAAGCATCATAATCACGCTTACGGATATATTTGAAAAATGCCCATTTTGCTTTATTAAAAGGCTGTAAGATTTTCTGCTTATGTGCGCGCAACGTATTCAATTCCGTCTTCATTCCGCCAATCCGTTCCTTTAAGTCAGGCTGCTGCGCCATGTATTCCGCCAACCAGATTTCTTCCTGTTGCTTTGCCCATTCTTTATATTCGGTTTTATCTTTTGGCTGAAAACGCAAGTCCGAAACCACCACCGAATGTAAAGCCGACATCGCTTCCCGAAAAGGGATTTTTTGATTCAAATTGCCTACAAAAAAAGTAGGTTCTCGAAGCAGGTCGGGCGCGAAAGAAATACCGACACGATTGGCTGTATTGACGATGCCTGATTGACCGCCATATTTATAGTTGAAAATCATTTTTTCTAAGATTTGAGACGTGAAATACTAGATTTGAGACGTTTAATAACTAAGCAAAATCTCAAGTCTCACACTTAGTAACTTCTAATTTATTAGCCTGCAATCGCATTGTTAAATGCGGATATTTGCGCCGTACTTTATTCAGCAATAGAATACAATTCGCTCTATCGCCTACCGCTACCGTTAGCACCAAACGCTCTAGCATAGGGATGATGACCTCCGCAAATTCAGGTGCACGCAAAGCTTCTTCTTCGAGGAAGGCGTAGACATATTTTTTCGCGCTTCTACTCTTGTTGATTTGCGAAAGAATAGTCAAGAAAAAAGGGCTTAGTTTTCGTAGCTGTTCTAAATTATTAGAAGCGTGTTCTTCTAGCCAAACTGTCGCCATCAGTTGTACGCGCGCCGCAGGATGTTGACTCAATTGATTTAGGAACTGGATTGCATTTTCTTCCTTGAAATAAGTCTGTATTTGCTGCAAGCCGAAAGCCTGCACTTCATCGCGGGTACTATCGCAGAGACTTACTAAAAGTTCGGGTGTCCAATCGCGGGCTTTGAATTCGGTCGTTGCGAATTGCATCATAAAATGGCGGCTGTCTTCCCAATCGGTTTCGAGCAAGCGAAGCGTTTTGTCGGCTTCATACACCGCACGAGTTGCTTGCTGTTGGATAGCCTCTTGCGCCCACACACGCACTGCTTTCAATTCGTGCTTGCCAAGTGCTACGATGTCTTCCATATCGAGTTTGGTTGAATCGGTGGTAGCGGCTAGTATCGCAAAGCCGACTTGCTGTGTAGGATATTTCTTGGAGCGTAGCAATCGCCACATTTTAGTAGTCGGAAACTGTACGATGAATGCCTTCATTTCAGGAGTAGCCAATAGCTCCGCAATGGAGGTGTGTACGTCATTCGCCTTACCACGCATCAATAGAAAATCGCTCAAAATTTCACTCAAATCCAAGCCAAAATCGGGATATTTTTGGCTCAACTTTAAGGCTGTTGGTTTAATTGCTTGGCGCACCTCTTCGATAGGCGACACACAGCAATTAGAAACCACCACTTGTTGGCGATATAGTTCTTCTTCGGGCAACTGACCAAAGAGTTCGATACCTGCCGCACGGACTTCAGGATGCTCCGATTCCATGAGCTGCAGCAAGAGTTCAGAAGGCAATTTAGTTATACTCTTTTTATGTTGCTGCATTAATTTTGCAGCAAATAAATTGAGTACAGGGGATGGATGTCCCACTAATTGCCTCAACTCTTGCTCGCTCACTTGCTGTGCTTGCGACTTAAGATGCGTTTCAATGAATGCAAGCACGTTCTGGATATGTTCAGCCGATGAGTCGACTTGTATAAACTGTAACAAATGTTGTAAAAGTTTTGGCTTTTGAGGTGCTGCAAAATCAGGTGTATTGATAGCCGAAGCTATCCACTTGTTTGCATTTGACTGTGGGTGTATTATTAAATGTGTAATGAATTCTAGGTCTTCTAAAAGCGTTTTTTTTCTCGTGTTCAGCCAGTTGATAGCGAGTTGTTGTCCTTCCACGATTCCGCAATCTAGCAAAGCTAAAAAGACTGCTTTTTCTTGCTCGAATTGCGCGTAGTTTTTACGAATTGCAACTATCGCAATTTGCTGTGTTTTCAGATAAGGACGCGCCAACATCTGGATTACATCTTCTGATTGGATTGTATCTACAAAATTTGGATTATCTTCAAATACAGTGGCTGCGAAATCTTGTATTAAAACTGCTTTACTTCCTGCCAATAGGCGAATGATAGCACGTGGCGCAGCATTCCAAAGCTCAGGAAATAGTTCCGTTCTGCCTGCTGTAGCCTTCTTATCTTTCAGAATACGAACACTAGCAGAAGAAATTAAATATTGCTCCGAATTGGTGTAGAGCAGACGATACATTGCCACTTTATCGCTATGTATTGGATAGTATAATTGCTGTACACGACTTTCCCAACGATTTGTGGTGTCGTTATGCACATAGGTGTATCGACGGTCGGAATAAGCGGCTTTTGCCTGTTCGTCCTTCACTTGCAAAAGATAGGCTGTTGCGAGTGTTGTAAATAAGGGACTGTCCGCGTCGCCGCTCCGAAATAAAATTCGTAGAAATCTAGTCTTGAAATATTTTTTGCTTTTTAGAGTAAATCCAAAGTCGCTACTAGCTGCTTTTAAGACTTCTTTTAGTGGTACACTTTGGTAGCTATTTCCATGAGTGACAGCAAATTTTTGAACGTCCTTTTGATACCACGTTCCATCTGCTTTGCGCTCCCAATCGCCGCGCAACAGTACATTGCAGTAGGCATCGCTATGTTGTATTTTCCAGTAGAGCAAAGCGAGGGTTTCCATATCTTCAAAATGCTCGGCGGCTTTCAATATTTTTCGGAATGGCTTGAAGTAATTGCCTTTTAATGGAAGTTCGCTTAATAGGCTTTGCAAAGCTGCTTTTACTTTTGGCGTTTCCCAATGCAAGAGGTATAACCAATAGAGCCAATTATTGCACTTATCAGGCGTTAAAGCGACTTGTAAGGTAGATAGCAAATCATCAAAAAGGTTATTTTTTATACTATTTACTACTTTTTCGGGAATATCTTTTAGCAATCCTTTTTTAATGTCTGTCTCTACATCTAATAATAGTAGACTTTGAAAGCAAACAGCTATTAAAGTATCGGATTCGAGATTAGCATTTAAGACCTCTTTCACTACGGCTGCATCTTCTGTCTTTCCTATTCTTCCTAGTGTCCATATGAAGCTGTACTTCTCTAGTTCTGTTTCTAGAAGCGGCTTAGTATTTAATAGTTTATCACGACATGCTGTAATGCGTAATTCGCCTATTCGCCAGATTAAACGTCCTAATTTCCAAGAATTTTTTTGTTTTGCAAAATCAATCTGTTTCCCTGTAGATGGAAGGGTATACTTACTTTTTGGAGTAGAAGTATGACTACTTTCCAACACGAAATCCAATCGTGCCGCTATCGCTTCTTTGCGTTCTTGCTGATTTGTAATAGTGTTGGTGGTGTTCATTCTAAAAGTAATTTATGTTTTCAAATAAGTTACTTATTGATTACATTACAAAGATATGGTGACACTATTAATTATCCAAATTTCAAACCAACTATTTTATCAAAAAAGTGAAATATATTCAATTTATAACTTTTTTGGATATTTTATATATTTTGGAAATATTTAGGTGCCTGACATCTATAAATATTACCACTTGATTTTTTTATAAGATAACCTTTATTTAAGAACTTGTTGGGGATTTTTTACCAACTGCAAATCAATAGCTTGCGGTTTTCAGGAAGGAAAACCCTAACATATTCTAAGCAAGTTAAAAACGATACGATTAATTTGATTTTTACTTAAACTCAAACAGCTTCTTAGCTTTGAAAAAAATGAAAAATAGTTCTACAACAATTATTTTTATCTTGAGGTATCATTTCTATAAAAAATGTTCTCCAATGATTTTACCACTATCAAGATTATCAACGAATTCAAAAAATAGTTCAAAGGTGAAAACATTAAGTATATTATTCATATATATACTGGCATTCGCACATATTCTATATGGTCAAAAATCTGTATATCACTTCCATCTCGTGGAAGAACTCACCTCTAATACCTATAATTCATACCTAAAAAAAGATAGTAAAGGTTTTGTCTGGATTAGTTCTATGGATGGATTAAATTGTTTTGATGGACAAAATACCTTACAATTCCGCCCCTTATCTGATGATAAGCAGAAATTGGCAAGTGGATATATACATAGTGATCTTTTTGAAGATAAAAAAGGAAATATCTGGTTTGCAGTACCCAATTATATTCAAAAATATGATAGAAAAACGGCTAGTTTCCAACGTTTTGATCTAGACAAAAAAGGGATATATTATGCTATATTGTTTCTTGATAAGGAGACAGGAGAGCTATGGGTAAGGGATGACAAAGCCTTATATATAGTAAATCTGGAAGACCCATCAAATTATAGGGCGTTAGAAAAGATCGAAATGGGCATTTCTGCCTCCGTAGATAAATTTAAAAACACAACCTACCTAGTCGTTCCACAGAGAGAAGAAACCCTTATCAAATTATATGAAAATAAAAAATTTATTCTAGAGCGTCATCTTTCCGCAGAAGAAATAGGAAAAGCCTCGTGTACGCTAATAGAAGATAACGACAATATATGGTTCGGTACTACGAAAGGATTAGTTCATTATAAATTTTCAACCGAGCAGATTGCTATTGTTTCGCTTCCATTTGAAGGGAAAGAGGTTAAAGATATAGCCCAAATAGTTCCTTTTGATGAACACACCCTTATTTTGCTTGCAAAAAAGCAAGGCATCTTCTTTTTTGATAAAAGAACGCAAAGCATTACTGCTGAAATTCATCACAGAAAGGACACTGAATTAAAGTCTTTTGCGATCAAAACTCAGAATATTTATTTAGATGCGGATAAAACACTTTGGGTAGCTGTTGAAGGGAAGGGAGTCTATTTCACTAATTTAATAAATACTAAGTTTGATCTCGCATTAGCTGAGAAAAATTTAGGCTTGATTGATTATATATCCGAAGACCAACATGGTGATATTTGGATAGCCACAGAAGGCACTATTTATATAAAAAATAAAGCTAATCAAACGACTACGCACATCAAACATGAAGGAGGAGGTAGAATATTTTCTATACTTCATGATGCTGATACTACTTGGATTAGTGATGCTACTAATGGTCTTTTTTTTGTGGAGCATGAGAAGGTGAAAAATAATACAAAAGGGAGTAGTACAAATACTAGATATACAAATCACGCTTATGATATGCTTAGGTTATCAGATGGAACTATCTTAGTTAGCACAATTGAAGGCCCACGCATTTTATCTACTGATGATGGATTAAAACCGTTCAAAGCCCTAGGAAAGAATTCTACTTTATATACCTTTAAGATAGAAGACTCTGAAGGTAGAATCTATGGATTTCTGCCTGAAAAACACCTTCTTGTATTGCAAGAAAAAGGGAGTGAGTGGGAGAGAGATACTGTTCCTTTTCTACCAAATGTAAATGATGTAATACAAGACCAAACAGGCGATAAACTTTGGCTGGCTACTAATATAGGCTTATACGAATTGGCAGCAGGAAAAATAGTTACAAAACATGCCGCATTATCCAATTTTTCTGCAAAATCTATTCTTCAAGATCCAAATGGCAATCTCTGGATAAGTAGCAATGCAGGGCTTTGGAAATATAACCCTAGCACGAAAGAATACTGGCAATTCAATGAGGCTGACGGTTTGCAATCAATGAATTTTCAATTTCAGTGCGCCCTTGAAGCGAGTGATGGCAAGTTCCTCTTTGGAGGCACAAAAGGCTGCAATATATTTGACCCTTTAAAAATAGAATTACTTGATAAATCTGTATTTCCTATCATAACGAGTATTCTAGTCAATGGCACTGATTCTTTAACTAAGGAAGAGCATCAAGGAATTGCGAATGTAAGCGAACTAGAATACATCGAAGTAGAAAAAGGACGGAACACGCTCACCTTTGGGTTTGCCTCTTTGGATTATAGTGATCCTTCTAATACTAAATTTGAATATCAGCTAGAAGGAGTTGACAATAATTTTGTGCAGACAACAAGCAATTTTGCACGCTACCCGAATCTGCCACATGGTGAGTATAAATTTGTATTAAAAGCCTATAATTCGGATAATATGTTATCCCCTTATAGTACGCAGCTTCGCGTTACAGTAACTCCTTATTGGTATGAAACAAATATATTCAAAGGCTTTTTAGCCTTACTAGGTTTGTTTATTTTGTATCAATTATATCAGACACGATTGGCGCGGGTAAAAAAGCAAGAAGAAGAAAAACGCCGAGCAGAAAAAATGAAACGCTTAGTGGCAGAAACTAAGCAAGCAGAAAAGAAACAAGCACAAGCAGAAGAACAGCGAACTAAAGCTAAAACAAAGCTGGATATTTTGCGCCTACAGATGCAGCCTCACTTCATTTTCAATGCCCTAGTATCTATCAATAACTACATTGCAAAAGATCCTAAAACCGCACAAAATTTCACCCTCCAATTTTCTAAAGTAATGCGGAAGGTTTTAAATTTATCGGACGAATCTTATAATTATATTGCAGATGAAGTAGACCTGCTAAAGCAATATATGGAAGTAGAAAACATCCGTTTGGATAATCAATTAAGTTACCAATTTGAGTACGAAGAAACACTTGATGATGCAATGCTACCTTCTATGCTTTTGCAGCCCTTTATTGAGAATGCGATTCTGCATGGTATAAAACCCAAAGATGGACCGGGGCAAATTACAATTCGTTTTAAGCAATTGGGAGAACAACTCCTATGTGAAGTAGAAGACAATGGCGTAGGCTATTCAACGAAAAAACAAGCCGATCACGAATCAAAAGCAATGACTATTACCCAACAACGCCTCGACTTACTTGAAGAGGAATTTAATATAAAAACGGACTTGACTATCCTTAATCTTCAAGACGAAAATCCTAATACAACAGGCGTGAAAGCACGAATTTTATTGCCTTTTATTGAATAAGGAACGGGATTTGTCGAAGAACCAATGTTTTTTTGTAAGGGAATCGGCAATAAATAAGGTACCCATTATGGCGCAGGTGTTTTCTTCTTCTAAAGAATTGAAAAAATCATTGCATAGCCATAGCTACGGACTTATTTTTTCGATTTTTTTAGAAGGAAACCCGCCTGCTCCGCTTGTTCGGGCAGGAAGAACAAGTCAGAGTGGGTAGATTATTTTTTGCCGATTCCCTAAAAGCATAGTTTTATCGCCGCGTAGCATACACGAATTCGTCCTCGTAGCGTCCATTTTTGAAGAGGGTCTTTTCGAACCTTGCTTCTAGTAGAAATCCTGCTTTTTCGAGGACGCGCTGCGAACCGATATTAGAACCAAACGGGCGCGCAAAAATGCGGTCAATATCAAACCTGCGAAACCCATAAGCTACGATTTGGCGCACCGCATCCGTCATGATGCCTTTGCCCCAGTAGGGTTCTGCCAGCCAATAACCCAATTCTGCATTTTTGCAAAAAACATCTTCTTGCTGATGCACGCCGATTCCGCCTGCTACTTTTCCTTCTATTTCGATGGCTAAAATATGGATTGGGTCATTGGACAAGGCCATTTTAATGAAGCCTTCTCCACTTTCGCGGGTATAAGGGTAAGGAAATCTATTGGTGAGGTTGTTTGCAATTTTAAAATTATTTGCAATTACGACTAAGGTATCAAGGTCACTCATTTGCCACGGGCGTAGTTTGAAATCCATCTTACATTATTTATTTTTTCATTCTATTGAATACAAAGAGGCTTTTTGAATGTGATTTCAAAACTATAATTGACTGTCTTTAGTTCCCTTTTTTCTAAAAAAATAAAAGCCGTCTACCGCCAAAGCTATCGTAGATAGTTGCTCGTCCACCGTCTTACCGTCCACCGTTTCTAATACTCATACCGAATAGGATCAGCCCAATCCTTCAAGTTTAAAATTAATTCATCGTGTCCTTCTACTTGTAGTGCATTTATATCGAAGGAAATTTTCTGTGTTATTATAGCGGTACAGACCTCTAGATTCTCTAGTGATAGCCGCAGACTGCGCTGCATGGGAAGTGATTCGGCGATAGCTTCGGAGTCTATCAAACTTACTGTCCAACTATTTCCATCGCAGCCCGATGCCGAAAATTCTATTTCAAGGCATTCCTCCCCAATACTCGCACTAATGATAACCGCGCGATCACTAGGGGCGGTTTGGAATAGATCGCCATCTAGCACTACCTTTTGCTCACAATTGGGAATAGGCTCAGCCGTTTCGTCGCTTGTACAGGCAGAAAAGAGAAGGAAAAAGAACGCGGAGAAAACTGTCAGGTGATTCATAATGTTGAAGTTTTGTATGTTCTTTAAGACGTATAAAAACGAATGGAAATTGTATGATTTAGCGATTAGTCGAACTAAAACAAGAAATCGTCGAACCAAGTAGCTTCTCCTACGTAAATATGCTTTATTTGGACTTGTAAAAAACACCTCGTTCTTTGGTCACGGGAATTTATCAAAGAACTAAATATATTTTATACCATGAAAGATATGAAAGCCTTTTTTGGCGCAATGCACGGACTGGATGAGAAAAGCCTTCAATTTTTGATAAGTGCCTTAGAAAAGAATAACCTACCGGGTTTCGATTATATAGAATTCAAACAATCCTTATCGAAGTTATTGGCGATGGATATGGATGAATCGACGGCTTTTAAGTCGGCTTACGCAACTGCTTCTACGGTGGGCGTGACGAAAGATAAACTCAAGCAAACGGCTTTGCACTACCAAAAAATATTGACCAAAGAAAAGGCGCAGTTTGATAATGCGCTAAAAAAACAAATGGTGCAGCGCGTAGAAGGCAAACACACAGAAGTAGAGCGACTGAAAAAACAAGTAGTAGAATACGAGAAGAAAATAGAAGAGCTAAAACAACGCATAGAAAGCGCGACTACGACGATAGAGCAAGCAGATGCTCAGATTGAAAGTGCGAAAACAAAGATAGAATCAACGAGAGAAGCATTCGATTTTACGCATCAAAGTATTATGAACCAAATCAATATTGATATTCAAAATATTGAGCAGTATTTGTAGCTTTCTTAGGGGGCTTCATTTTGTTTGACTTGTCTTCATTAAGAAATGGTGCAAAATGTTATCTTTGAGCAAAGATAAGTAATTAGACAAATTAAAATCGTTGTCAATTGTCAATTTTAAATTGTCCATTTATTTTGGCACATAAATTTTAGTAAAAATGGCAGATGTTCAATTTAAAAGTCCGATCTCTAAGGAAAAATCGTTTTGGAAACGCCCAGAAGGCGTAACTGGAGGTATTGTATTGGCGGGCTTACTGATAGGAGGTGGTTACTTAGTATCGATGCTTTGGCCACTCATGATAGCTGGTGTAGGATTGATGGTGACCCTAGGGGTGTTGGCAGCAGTGATCTATATGGTGCTTGATCCGCGTATGCGTAACCTAGTGTGGTATATGTATAAGAGCGTGATGCGTGGCATTACAGGAATGTTCGTTCAGATGGATCCTATTGGGATTTTGAAGAGTTACATTTCTGACTTGGAAGACAATTTTAGAAAATTGGGCAAGCAAATTGGTGGCTTGAAAGGGCAAAAACGCCAATTGAAAAGCATCATGGATAAAAATACGGCGGATATAAAATCGAGTATGCGCCTAGCGAGCAAAGCAAAAGAAACAAATAAGCAACAGCAAATGATTTTGCACTCGCGTAAAGCAGCTCGTTTGAAGGAGTCGAATGGAAAATATGATTCGCTCTATAAGCGACTGGATGTGATGGAGCGCATTTTGAAAAAGATGCACCAAAACTCCGAAATCATGATTATCGACATGAAAGACCAAGTGGCGGTGAAGGAGCAAGAACGTAAAGCAATACGTGCTTCACATTCTGCTATGAAGTCGGCAAGAAGTGTGATTTCAGGTGATCCAGATAAGCGCGCAATGTTCGATCAGGCATTGGAAAGTATCACAGAAGATGTGGCAAACAAAGTGGGCGAGATGGAACGTTTCATGGAGCAATCTGCCAATTTCATGGATTCTATAGATTTGCAAAATGGGGTCTTCGAGGAGCAAGGCTTGGAAATGCTTGAAAAATGGGAGCAGCAAAGCAGCATGATCTTGATGGATGATAAGACAGCAAGCCTCTTAGATTCAGGAATGGAGACAGGTTCGTTGGATTTGAATCAGAAAGTAGCGCGTCCTGAAAAGCAAACTCGCTCAAATGATAATAATTACGATACTTTTTTCGATTAAGATATAACTTGCTTCGCAAGTTGGTAGAGGGTAGAATGATTTTAAAATCGTTCTACCCTTTTCTAATTTACACACATTTCAAATCCATCTTATGTACTACAAACTTACTTTCTACTGCCTCCTATTTATCGTGAGCGCGCAGGCGCAAAACTTCACAACGAGCAAGCATCCAATCGTTATCATCACAACAGAAGGAGAAGAAATACCTGATGAGCCGAAGGTAGAAGCACAGATGCGAATCATTGCTAATACTACTGGCCAACTCAATAGTATCAATGACGCAATCTTACACTATGAAGGCAATATTGGGATAGAAACGCGCGGCAATTCCACACAAGGCTTCGAGAAGAAAACCTATTCCTTAGAAACACGCGATGAAGACTGGGACGACCAAGCAGTAGAGCTACTGGGCATGGGCAAAGAAGAGGATTGGATATTGCACGCTATGGTGATTGATAAGACCCAATTGAGGATTCCGATGAGTTTTTATTTCTTTCAGCGCATGGGGCATTATGCTGCCAATTGGCGGTATGTAGAACTTATAGTAGATGGCGATTATAGAGGGCTTTATATTTTGACAGAAAAAATAAAGCGGGATAAAAACCGAGTAGACATCGCCAAAATGGACGAAGACGATATTGCAGGGGATCCGCTGACAGGTGGCTATATACTCCGTATTGATTGGTTGGATGATGAGGAAGGATTTCGTTCGCGCTACGAATCGCAAGGGGGTGAACCTATGACTTATCAATGGTATTACCCGAAAGCGGAGAAGATACAAGACGAGCAAGCTGAATATATAGAAGAATGGATAAATCAATTTGAAACCGCTGTTTTCTCGGATGACTTTACGCATAATGGCACGCGCTACACGGATTATATTGATGTGGCTTCCTTTACCGATTTTTTGCTTATCAATGAATTAAGTAAAAACGCAGATGGCTATAAACTAAGTTCGTATCTCCATAAGGAGCGCGACAGCAAGGGCGGCAAATTAGCAGCTGGCCCAATTTGGGATTTTGACCAAACCTATGGCGTATCCGAAGTCTGTTCCAATTATGATTATGAAGGATGGACGTATCTCCAAAATCAAGCCGACTGCGAAGATCTTGAAAGTATGCCGCTTTGGTGGCGCGCTATGATGTCCGATCCTGTTTTCACGAATTATTTAGCTTGTCGTTGGGAAGCATTTCGATCAGGTCCACTTCATCAAGATAGCGTTCTGCAATGGATAGATACGCATCGCGCGGATATTAGCGATGCCATTGAGCGCAATTTTGAACGTTTGGATTTCATCGGCGAACGGATCTGGATAGAGCCTTCTCCGATACCGCAATCTTACGAAGCAGAAATAGCCGTACTGAAAACCTGGATAAGCAATCGCCTCCGTTGGATGGATGAAAATCTGCCAGGCAATTGTGATGATAATACCATCACTAGCACTACTGAACTAGAAGCAACTTCTCTAAATATATTCCCAAATCCTGCTACAGAAAGTGTGCTTATACGCGCAGAAATAGGCGACAAAATTGAGTTGTTAAGTATAGATGGACAACTTCTGCAACACCAGCAACTGAGAAGTACTATGTATCGTTTGGATATTACAAAACTGGAGGCAGGTGTGTATCTTCTTCGGGTGCGTGGAAGAGATAGTGTGCAGATAAAGATTCTTGTCGTGGAGTAGGGAAAAAAATAACGGTCGAAAAATAATCTACCTATTTATATTTGCCAAATTCCATGAAAACAGCGTTCTTACAAATTCACTATTCCACTATAATATGGCACCATTTCATTTAGCATTTCCAGTACATAATCTTCCAGCGACGCGTTCTTTTTATGAAGGCTTACTCGGCTGCCAAGTCGGGCGGACAGCAGAGCGTTGGATAGATTTTAATTTTTGGGGCAGTCAAATTTCGGCACACTTGGTAGATGCTGCGGACAATGCCGCGCCGACCAATGCCGTAGATGGCAAAAAAGTACCCGTGAAGCATTTCGGAGCAATTCTGAAATGGGACGAATGGCAAGCCCTCGCCGAAAAACTAAAAGCCCACGGCACGGAATTCATCATAGAACCCTACACGCGCTTCGAGGGCGAAGTAGGCGAACAAGCAACGATGTTCTTCTTCGATCCGAGTGGCAATGCGCTAGAATTTAAATCCTTCAAAGATTTTAGTCAGATTTTTGCGACAGACTAATTGGTTTAGAGCATGTTTGGAGTTTTCAGTTCGTAAAAATCCCAAACATGCTCTTAGATTAGTCCTTCAAGTTAAGACTGTCGGGTAGATTTGAGTGTAGTTTGAATCTGAACAAGGCGGAAGTTCGTGATTATAACTGACTATAGGAACGGTTCTCCAACGAAGTGCAGGCTCAAAATACACCGAAGGTACCCAACAGTATAGAACAGACTGGTTCTGAATCTATTTTCACCCACTACAAGGTACTAAGGGACTTCGCAAATAATAACCTACGCATCTAGCTTGTCTTTTTCAGCTTATTCTTCGTTAAAAAGCCTCGACAGAACCAGCTATGCCTACGTTTTTTGCCTTGATTAAGCTAAAAAATCCTACGCTATCTTACGTAGG
>CALGLY010000079.1 GCA_937959095.1 uncultured Saprospiraceae bacterium | reverse complement strand
CTTACAGCATAGCCTACACTAGAACTTGTGTTCTATGATGAAAGTGTAGGAAATAGAACAGCCTAAAACGACCAATTTATTAATTTTTTTGCCTTAAAGATAAACAACAAAAGCCAAAATATATGACCTGTTTTTAATTTTCCATTCTCCTTTTAAGGAGCAAAAAATAAATAATTCCCATTACAACACATTTTGAAAATCCTAATATTGTTTGGATTTAGGGATAAAATGACAATATATCTTTTGAGTAACTAAATTAAATTTACTACTTTTGCTTAAATGTGCTGATCAAATTCAATCCAAATTAAACACATTACATTTTTCAAAAGTATGAAACCAAGTAAGACTTGGTAGGCTACTTTTATATTATTTTTTCATTTAAATTACGTAGTGTATGAAACTTAATTTTGACAACTGGTCAAAGAGTGTTACGCTAATACTTGTATTGCTGTGTACTACAGCTTTTGTATTTGCACAACGCACTATTTCTGGTACGGTCACCGATGGGAATGAACCACTCATTGGGGCGAGCTTACTAGTAGTGGGTACTAGCGCAGGTACCGTCACTGATTTTGACGGGAACTTCTCTATGCTCGTGCCTGAGGATGCTACTACACTTAGAGTATCTTATACAGGCTATGGAGACCAAGAAGTAGATATTACTTCTGGTACTACCTTCAATATTACATTAGCCGAAGGTACCGTACTGGATGAGGTAGTGGTAGTGGGCTATGGCACGCAAACGCGCTCCGAAGTAACGGGTGCTGTAGCGAGCCTTGATTCTGATGACTTCAACACAGGTAATATCACGGATGCTTCACAATTGCTACAAGGTAAAGTAGCAGGGGTGAGTATTGCGCGTCCTGGGGGAAATCCAAATGGCGGCTTCAATATTCGTCTTCGTGGTCTTTCTTCCGTAGGTGCAAACGCACAACCACTTGTAATTGTGAACGGTGTTCCAGGGGCAGATTTGAACTCTGTAGATCCTACCGACATTGAATCTATTGATGTCTTAAAGGATGGTTCTGCGGCGGCTATTTATGGTACGCGTGGTGCTTCGGGGGTAATCTTAATTACAACCAAGTCTGGTAAAGGACAAGCAGGACAAATTACTTATGATGGTTATGTGACTTCTACGGCTCGTGCGAATACCGTGGATATGCTTGATGCAACGCAACACCGCCAATTGATGAGTCAATTTGGTGTGGATAACGATGGTGGAACATCCACGGATTGGTTCGATGAATTGACAGAATCGAGCCTTTCTAACGTACATAACGTATCGATGTCTGGTGGTTCTGGCAATACGAGTTACTTTGCTTCTCTAGGCTATCGTGATATTCAGGGGGTGGCTATCAATACGGGCTTCCAGCAATTGAATGGTCGTGTGAATTTAACCCAAAAAGGCTTGAATGATCGCTTGACAGTAAGTGTGAACATGAATGGGGCAAATCGTGAATCTCAGTTCGGTTTTGATGAAGCATTCCGCTATGCAACTATTTATAATCCAACTTCTCCTCTTCGTAGTGATGCGGCAGATTTGGTACAATATGGAGGCTATTTTCAAGCATTAGGCGCATTTGACTACTACAATCCAGTAGCAATTGTGGAGCAGAATACGAATGAAGGAAATCAAAAAGTATTTGGTGCAAACGGACGCGCAGAACTAGAAATTGTGGACGGCCTGAAAGTAGGTGCATTCTATGCACAAGAGCGCAAAAATACCGTGAACGGACGTTACTATAGCAAAGAAGACCTTTGGAGAGGTGCTGGTAGAAATGGTTTAGCGGAACGTGATGTGTTTGAAGATAAAACGCAAATTTTTGAAGCAACTGCAACGTATGACCAAGACTTTGGTGGTGTAGGCCTTAAACTTTTAGCAGGCTATAGCTATCAAGATTTTGATTATACAGAAGACAAACAAAGTACAGGTGGATTTACCACTGATGAATTTGGCTATCACAGAATGGATGCCGCTTTAGATTGGTCTTTAGGTCTAGGTAGTGCATCAAGTCGTCGCAACTCAAATAAAATCATTGCCTTTTTTGGACGTGCAAACTTCAATATCGACGATACCTACTTCCTGACGGCTTCTGTACGTCGTGAAGGTAGTACGAAATTTGGTACGGATAGAAAGTGGGGATTATTTCCAGGTATTAGTGCAGGTGTGAATCTTGCAAAAGTAGCTGATATAAGCGGTGTAGATAACTTGAAACTACGACTAGGATATGGTGTAACAGGTAATACACCTGACCGATCTTATCTATCTATCGCAAAGATTGCACCACTAGAGGATAAATTCTTCTTTGGAGGTACATTCGTACCAAGTTATGGACCTGTATCAAACGAAAACCCGCTGCTACAGTGGGAAACAAAGTCTGACTTCACAATTGGTTTGGACTTTAGTTTACTAGATTATAAAATCAATGGTTCTATAGACTACTACAACATTACTACGGAGAACATGATTTTAGAGTTTGAAGTGCCACAACCACCAAATTTATTTAATCGTACCTTCGTAAATATTGGTGAGTTGAATAATTCGGGGCTGGAGTTGGCTTTAGATATTAATGCTATCCAAAAGGAAAGCTTCTCTTGGTCTCCACAATTGACGATGAATATTTATCTGAACAATGATTTAATCTCCTTGTCAAATGAAGATTTCAGCTTTGGTACATTCCGCGACATCTCTAATTTAGGT
>CALGLY010000078.1 GCA_937959095.1 uncultured Saprospiraceae bacterium | reverse complement strand
AGGGCGGCTGCCTTATTAGATAATACAGGCTATGTACGTTCTACAGACGGTACCTTAGGTGCCACCTTCTATACCTTAGATCCAAATGAAGATTATTACTTTGTGGTGCGTCATCGTAATCATTTAGCTACGATGACGGAGACAGCGGTTTTGTTGATGGATTAGGTTTCGATTTAGATGTTTGGATATTCAGATTTTTGGAACTCCCTTACTCCGAATCCGACTTAGCGTCGCTTGTGAAATACCTAAATGAGAGGCAATGTATCCTAGTTTTACGCGCAATTCTATATCAGGGAAGAAGGAGAGGAGCAAATCGTAGCGTTCTTTTGCTGTCAGAAACATATAGCCTTTGCTGTAAAAATCAATGAAACTCAATTGGGTTTCGGCAAGGAGTCGTCCGAAGCGTTCGAAGGTGGGATGCTTTTCCATGAGTTGTAGGTAGGGTTCGCGTTCGATGCTGTAGAGTTGGCATTCTTCTAGGGTTTCGATACCCTCAAAACTAGCTTGTGTACCGTGGAAACTATACCAAGCCGTGAAGAATTGCCCTTCTTTGTAAAACCATGAAGATACTTCCTTGTCTTTCGCGGTATAAAAGGTTCGAACTGTTCCTTTTTCTAGAAAATAGAGCTTTCGACAATATTGATTTTCCTTGAGTAGGAGGTGATTCTTGGGTAAAGTTTCCAATTTAAAATAGTCTTGTATAAGTGGTTCTAGGTCTTTTATAAAAGGTGTTTTGGAGAGAATGTTTTGTATTAACTTTTCCATCTTAGAAGTAAGAATTAGCAATGAATAAACTGTATGGATTGGTATTGCTTTAGGACTAAAGCAACCGTAAAAAAAGCCTTCTGAATAACTTCAGAAGGCTTTTTCACATATTTTTTTTAGTTAAACTACTGCTTCACCAAGCGGGTAGGCGTTTCATTTTCTATCTTCAAAATATACATCCCACTCGCTAGGTCTTGTAGCGATAGGGTAGTGCTGTAGTTCAATTGTCCAGCTTGTACCACTTTGCCTGTTAGGTCTAAGATTTGGTAGGCTGCCGCTTCTTGTGCGGTAGTGATGTGTAGCACATCCTGCACCGGATTCGGGTAGATGCTGCTAGTCGCTTGCGCTGTGCCAGTTATCGCTAGGTTGTTATTCCCTGCATTTCCACTCCTGAATACGACTTCATCGTCTTCATTGGCTTCGCAACATGCACCATTGTTTGGTGTGGAATCGAAATCGTCTTGGTCGGCTGCGGTTACTTGTGCGTAGAACTGCATATTTGATACTTTACTAAATAAATCAATATTAAGTACCGCCCTACCACCTGCTGGAATCGTGATGTCGCTCCATACACCATTCGCGTATTTCCCTGAAGAAGTGCGCGTTTCTGAGCCACCTACTTGCACCACTTCATCTGAATTTAAAAGCAATTCTACCCGCACGCCTGTAGCTTCATTTCCGCTTGTATTTGAAATATTCAGGGTGAAAGAACCGCTTTGCCATTGACTAATATCTGGATTAGTAGTAGAGACACTTAGCGATAAATCGACGTTTTGTCTGATGTTGCAAGCGGCTAAGGTTTCCACTTTTACAGCTTCTTCATAGAAGCCCATGCGCTCACATTCTCTGAATCCTGCAAAGCCACCGTCACGACATACTTCATTGCCTTCGCAATCAATTACGCGCGTCAATCCATCTGAACATTCATTAATTGGTCCGTTCAATTCTACTACATATAATTCGTCGTTCCACATGAAGACCGAAATCTCATCAATGCAAAGTGCGCAGACATCCTCTGGCAAATCAATAACATCGAGTAGCATACAAGTTGGCTCTGCCATGCCGAGTAAGCTGGCTTCGTCGTCTTCATTTTCGTAGCAACATACGCCATTGTTTGGGCTAGAGTCGCTATCCATTTGATCGGCAGTAGTCACTTGTGCATAAGGTACATAGTCATCCGAAAGTGGAAAAAGCATAATATCTAAGGTTGCGCTTTCGCCCGCGCCTAGCGTGCCTACTTCCCAAGCGCCATCGAATACATTATAACTACCTTGTGATACCTCTGGCGTAGTGCCACCTACCACAACTACTTGACCTGAAGGAAGCGGCAAACTTACTGTTACGCCCGTTGCTTCGGTGCTGCTTGTATTGGATAATTGAAGGCTCATCGGTTGCGGCGTGAATTTTGCCAATTCTTCGTTTTCTGTTCTTAGGCTTAGTTCCAAGTCAATGTTATCACTTTCTATTGGTGGTGCGTAAGTGACCATTAGTATAGGCGGATTATTCCCTTCTCTTGAACTGAATCGCTTTGATTGTCGGTTTACCAATTCTTCTGTCACGATTGCCCAACCGAAGTTTTGGTCTGGGTTTTCAATCCAACTTTGTACATCTTTCACCAAGCCATCACCCGACCAACTTACATTTTCTAATAAATTGACAGAACTAGTAGCACTTGCGCCTTCTACGAAATCGCCACCTGGTGTATTCCAAAATACATCTGGACTCATGGCATGTACCCAAGTCGCATCGCCTCCTTGTGCGGGTGCGCCTTCGCCTCCTTCACCTGGTGCTACCGATTCTGCTTCGCCCCAAGCCGTAAGTACGCGATGTAGGCTGATGTCTTGTTCGCCGCCACGTGTTTTCGTCACATTTAGGATGAGTTCTACGCTTTCAATCGCTGCATCGCTAGAGATAGCCGATAGGTCGAATTGTAGTAAGCCTCGGCGTGCCAATCCTTGGTTGGTGCGCACCGCATAGAGGTGCTTTCCCTGCCCGTTGCTGACCGTACCCTCGCCTGAAGCTTCTTCATAGAGGCTATTATCTTGGGAAGGCATAAAGGTCATCGTGGCACTTTGTGCGGTGGTTTGGAGTGCGAATAGCCCGCAAAATAATAGGCTGAGTACGCTGTAGTACAAATACTTCATGGATAACTGTTTTTGATATGTTCAATAAAATCTTGTAGAAGGTAAAGTGTTCAATAAAAATTGAAACGAAAATTAAAATAATCCCATTCGCTTTTACCTTCTACTACAAAATTTACTTTCTTCGATAAATATACGATAAGGTCATATAAAAAATTGTCTTTTACGTAAAAGGGAGTCAAGCAGTATGTATTTTTCTAGTGAAAGGGGCTGAAAGATGAAAAATATTCGTAACTATCCTTCTTTATTTTCTTGTACAATAAAGCCAAGGATGCCTAAAAGTTTTGGTAATTCATTCAAGTAGTAGCGGTTAATATCTACGTAAACAATTTTATGTTCTAGTTTCAAAAATATCCAATCGAAGGCATTTGTAACTGCTCCATAAATGGTCTCTTTTGCTGCACCTAGTTGGGCATTTAGAAGCGAGGCGGCATACATTTCGGCGGCACATTGCGCGAAACCTTCTTCGGCAGCTTTGTTTTTACTTTCTACTAAGCAAAAGATAGGGTATTGTGGTTCGATAATGTTCGGTTTAGCGGAAACCATAAAATCAGGCGCGCCCGAAAGATTGGGGTCACCCTCTATATTCAAGGAGTAGCCCGAAAAAATACTGATGTGCTTATAGCTACGTTTTAATTCTTTAATAATCGGAAAGATTAAGGCTTCTGATTTGGCTTTTTCTGAATAGAGCGGCATTTCTTTTCCTATGGCAATGTCATCTAATAAATATTGGGAAGGCTGTATTTCTGTAATTCCTTCTGTGAATAGATAGGTGCTTTCTTGCTCTATTCCATATTGCAATTTTAGCTTTGTGAAGGTGAAATTAGAGTATGCCATAATTTTTATTTTCGATTACAAAGATACGCTTATATTAGCACTTTTTCAATACACTAAAAAAAACCAAGTGAATACCTTCAAGATTGAAGAATATCCTATTTTTGCGGCATGATTGCGATTGAACAGCTAAATTTTGAGAAAGGAGCAGGTTTGTTACCTGTGATTGTGCAAGATTCGGATACGAATGTGGTGCTGATGCTCGGCTATATGAACCAAGCAGCCGTGGAAACGACACTAGAGAAAGGAAAGGTCACGTTCTTTAGTCGCTCCAAGCAGCGACTCTGGACGAAGGGCGAAAGCTCTGGAAATTTCTTGGAGTTGGTGAGTATCCAATCGGACTGCGATGAAGATACTTTACTTGTGAAAGCAAAACCCGTAGGCCCGACTTGCCATACAGGAAGCGATACTTGCTTCGATGTAGACAACCAAAACGAACATTTTTTGTGGCAATTGGAGCGCGTGATACAAGAGCGCAAAGAGGCATCGGCAGAAACTTCTTATACGGCTTCTTTATTTAAGAAGGGTATTAATAAAGTTGCTCAAAAAGTAGGCGAAGAAGCCGTGGAACTCGTTATAGAAGCAAAGGACGATAATGATGACTTATTCCTAGGCGAAGCGGCAGATTTGATGTATCATTATTTGGTGCTTTTGGCAGCGAAAGATAAGAGTTTGGATGATGTGATGGCTGTTCTGCAATCGCGACATAAATGATTTAATTTGCGAAGCAAATTGTAGAAAGTAAAGAGTAGAAGGTAGAGAGATTTTAAACCAGAAGCTTAAAAAGCAAGATATGAATTACTTCCAATTTCGATATATATTAATGCTAGTTGCTAGTTGTTTGTGTAGCTATTCGGGTATGGCACAAGTGACTGCTTCTGCGGCTTTGGAGCGTAATAATCTGTTGATTGGAGATCAAGTTATTTTGAAATTGAAGGCCTCCCAAGCGGCAGGATCAGTCGTGAAAGACCCAAACTTGAGTGACTTGGAGGAGATGGAGGAGATAGAGGTGCTAAATGTAAGTGATTGGGATAGTTTGCAGACGGATAGTGGCTTATTATTAGAAAAAAATATTACGATTACCTCTTTCGATTCGGGCTATTATTATATTCCGCAAATCGCGATTCCATATGAGCAAGGCGGACAACTCCGAGAAATCTATACGCCGCAGCTTGCATTTGCGGTGAGTACCTTGCCTCCTGATACACTAGAACTTGCTCCTATCAAGGAGCTTATTGAAGAGCCGTTCAGGCTAGAAGATTTGATTCCATTGGTAGGATCTATTTTGATTCTTGGCTTATTGGCACTTCTTGCTTATTACTTCTGGAAGCGACGTAAGCTAGAAGAAGCCATAGTGGAAGAAGTCCCTGAAATCAAGCGACCTGCCCATGAAATAGCCTTGGAACGCTTGCAAGCCTTGAAGCAAAAAGAACTTTGGCAGAAGGGGAAACTAAAAGCTTACCATTCCGAACTTACCTACATAGTGCGAGAATACCTTGAAAATCGCTATGAAATTCAAGCCTTAGAATCTACAACGGATGAGATTCTTCGTGATTTGGCAGACTTAGGCTTCGACCCAAGTTGGCGTGATAAACTGCGAGAAATGCTACAAGCTGCCGATTTGGTAAAATTCGCGAAAGCAGAACCGCCTGTGGAATTCCATGATAGCATGTGGCAATATGCAGATGATTTTGTGCAAGCGACCAAAAAGGAAGAAGTGGAAATGACGGAGGAAGGGGAGAATTAAAATGAAAATAACAATGAAAATTTAAAACCTAATATTAGCTTATTGATTTTTATTTTTTGCCGACTCCCTTATCTATCGAATTGTGGAATTGTTTTTTACAAAAAAGAGAGACAATTCCACAATTTTACGACTCCACAATATCGCAATTTCATCACCTAAGAACGCTATACAGATATTGCTAAAATTGCCTTTTACAAAAAAAAATCTTCTAACGAAGCAGCGTATGGCAAATTATAATCGTTATGGATGCAGATAGAAAAAATGCTACACCTCTCTTACGCCTGATTCAAGATCAAGTTGTAAGATTGTAAATCACCAATTACTTGTGTCTTTATGCAAGTAAGGAAGTCCAAAGTACTAGATTTATGGACATTTTATTGCCTATAGAATATCGGGAAGAAGGTTTCATCGCTGCTTGCAAACGGCAAGAGCGATGGGCTCAACAAAAGCTATATGAAGAATATTATGGCAGGATGATGAATGTGTGTCTGCGCTATGCAGGCTCGGAACATGATGCGCTAGATTTATTGCATGAAGGCTTTATTAAAGTATTCAAGAATATTGCAAAATACAAGCCTGGTACTTCCTTGAGTGCTTGGATTCGTCGCATTATGATTAACACTTGCATCGACGCATATCGAAAAAATACGCGTCGCCGAACAGAAGATCTTCAACAAGCCTATAATGTGTCTTCCGCTGGAGCAGATGCCATTAGTAAATGCTCCGAAATAGAAATTTTAGAAGCAATACAGAAACTATCACAGGTGTATCGAACCGTTTTTAATTTATACGTAATAGAAGGCTATTCCCATAAAGAGATTTCACAACAACTCAATATTACCGAAAGTACCTCTAGGTCAAACTTAGTGAAAGCCAGAGGAAAATTGAAACAACTATTAGTCGCACGATATTAAGCTATGGAAGATAAGAAATTAGATCATATTATACGGGAAAAACTAGAGCGACTAGATGTTCCTTACAAGCCTAGCACTTGGGATGCTTTGCAAGAGCGCATGGATGCCGAGGCGCAAGCCGAAGTAGACTTTGATGACAGCGTTCGGCAGAAGCTCCAAAATTGGGAGGCAGGGTATCAGAGCGAACATTGGGAGTTACTAGAAGAGCAAATGGATGCAGTAGCTGCACGCCGCTTGCTATATCGTTATAAAGCAACAGAATTGGCTTTAGTCTTCCTACTTTTATTTACAATAGGACAGCTTTTGCCTACTACATTTACGCCTTCGGGAATGCCAATGGCTTCCAAGGAAAAACCTGAACAGTTACTAGAAGTACAAAATGAAGTTACGCACTCTGTGGGCACCGACCAGACAATGGATACAAAAACTAATGTAGCTAAAAACACTATCGCTACTTCACAATCTGCTAAGACTACATTGAATTCATTAGTTCCTGCTATACAAATGCAGCGAACTGAAACAAAAGATAAAAACAAAACTACTACTATAGCGGAAGAAACACTACCGCAAGAAGAAGAGAAGAAAGAATCAAAGATAGCCCCATCATTACCATTTGTGATGAATGCATCTACAGAGCCGCAACTAAAGGTAGAAATCACTTCTTCCTTGAATAAAAAAATTGCCCCTCTGGAGGTGAGTCCTATAACAAATGAACAAGAAGTGGAACGTACTTCCTCGCCTACTTCCCTTTCTTCAATTACAACGCCTACTGTAACAGGTTCTAAATTAATAATAGGACAGTTGTTTG